>JAYVGL010000279.1:0-12264 GCA_043772175.1 Pyrinomonadaceae bacterium
TCAACTAATCGAACGCGCCCGAACTTTCTGTCAAACAAAGCCGAACGCGCATCTTTTCGTCAACTTAAATCATTTGAAATACTGGAGTTTGTTAAAATACTCGGACTTGCTCGTCGGCAATTCGAGCAGTGGAATTATGGAAACTCCGTCCATTCCGCTGCCGTGCGTCAATATCGGAATGCGCCAGAAGGGACGCGATCAGGCGCGAAATATTATTGATGCCGCACCTGAAACCGACGCGATTTCTCAGGCGATTGAAAAAGGTCTGAGCGCGGATTTTCGAGAATCTCTGAAAGGAATGACGAACCCCTACGGCGACGGACACGCTTCGGAAAAAATCGTCGAAATTTTGGCGAATGTCGTTTTAGGCGACGAGCTTTTAATCAAACGCGCCGTGCCTCTCCAGCCTGTAAAATAAAATGAGAATTCCGCTTTCCGCGCCCGACATCACCGAAACTGAAATCAATGCCGTCGTCGAGGTTCTGCGTTCGCCGCGTCTGAGTTTGGGTCCGAAATTAGAAGAATTTGAAAAAAATATCGCCGAATACGCGAACGCAAAATACGCCGTCGCGGTTAATTCCGGCACGAGCGGTTTGCATTTATGCGTCCGCGCTTTGGACTTGAAAGCGGGCGACGAAGTTATCACTACGCCGTTCAGTTTCGTCGCGTCCGCCAATGTTTTGCTGTATGAAAACGCGGTTCCGGTGTTCGTTGACATTGATTTGCAAACACTGAACATTGACGCGACTAAAATCGAAGCGGCGATTACGGCAAAGACGAAAGCGATAATGGTCGTTCACGTTTTCGGGCGACCGTCGCCGATGCGCGAAATACGCGAGATTGCTGATAAATACAAATTGAAAATTATCGAAGATGCCTGCGAATCCATCGGCGCGGAATCTGAAAACGAGCGCGTCGGCAACCTCGGCGACTGCGGCGTGTTCGCGTTTTATCCGAACAAACAAATCACGACGGGCGAAGGCGGAATCATCATAACCGACGACGCTGAAATCGCCAGACAATCCAAAATGCTGCGAAATCAGGGACGCGATGCCGAGTCCGAATGGTTTGAACACACCGCTCTCGGCTACAACTATCGTCTGTCCGACATCAATTGCGCGGTCGGCATCGAACAACTCAAACGGCTCGCAAGCATTTTAGATCAGCGAGAAACGGCGGCGCGAAAATATAATGCGCGACTGCGAAATAATCCGCATCTCGTCCCGCCCGAAGTTGATTTGCCGAACGGGAAGATCAGTTGGTTCGTTTACGTCGTGCGTCTGAAAGACAATTTCACGCGAGCGCGGCGCGATTCGATTGTCCGCGAGATGCAAAACAGCGGAATCGGCTGCGGGCGATATTTCGCGCCGATTCATCTACAGCCTTTTTACGCCGCCACCTTCGGTTATAAAACGGGCGATTTTCCCGCCGCCGAACACGCCGCCGAACGAGTCATCGCGCTGCCGTTTTTCAACCGGATCACCGACGCGCAAATTGAAGAAGTCTGCTCGACGCTGGAAAAAATTATCGGCTGATTCGGTCAAGGCGAATCGGCAAGTTCAATGTGCGCCGGTCGGATAATATGAAGGCGAATCATTCTGTCAACTTACAAAAATTCCCGCCAAAAGTCCGTGCCATCGGATGTTAATGAAATCGGATAAACAAGACCGGAAAATTTTTCTTGAAATTTAAAACAAATTAAACATATAATAACAAAGGCTATTGAAGTCTTCTAAAAAACAGCCGCATTCATTTGATCGCCGACACTTTCCGAAACTCCTACTTTAAGAGATAAAATCTTCCGAACAACTGTGGAAAATAAAAAAAGAAACATCAAAATCTTCCTGACGGTTTTGCTTCCGCTCGGATTGGCGGCTTCCGCTTCAGCGGTTTACGATTTTCCGTCGGAGAAAATCAGTTGGACGCTGCTGCTGCTTTCGATGATTACGATTTTCTTCAGTTCTTACCTGAAAATACAATTGCCGCGCACCAAAATTTACCTCACGCTTTCGGAAACCTTGATATTTTTCACGCTTTTGTCTTACGGCGGCGAAATAGCGGTGATACTCGCGGCGTTTGAATCGCTTTACGCTTCGTTGAATATGAAGCGCGAAGGCATCAGCATCAGCCGCCAAACCGTCGTCATCAATATCGCCGGAACGGTCGTTTCCACTTTCGCTTCGGCGTGGGCGATCAGTCGAATTTTCACTTCGCCCGAAACGCTTATTCACCAAAGCAACACGGCGTTCGTCGAGGTTCTGGCGGTTCTGGTGTTCACTCATTTCACTGTTAATTCGCTGTGGGTGGCGATTTATATTTCCTCTAAAAGCGAAAAAACCTTCTGGCAGGTTTTGAACGAATACTGTCTGAATACGCTGATAATGTATATCGGCGGAGCATTTATGGCGGGTTTGGGCGCGATCGCGGCGGCTCGTTTTGAAGCGTTGATTATCGTCGTCGCGCTGGCGATTTTTTCGGTCGTCTATATGACGTATCGGCGGTATGTGGACGACGTTAAAAAGACTTCCGCGAAAGCCGAACTCGCCGAACGGATGCGTGCCGAACAAGCCGAACGGCACATCGAAGAATTACAGCACCACATCGCCGAACAAGACCGCATCAGCCAGGCTTTGCGCGAAAGCAAAGAGAAATTTCGCCACGCCGCTTTTCACGACGCGCTGACCGATTTGCCGAACCGCAACTTGTTTATGGAAGCGCTCAAGTTCGCGCTCGAAAAAAGCAAGCACAGTAAAAACTTCCAATTCGCCGTTCTTTTTCTCGACATCAACCGCTTCAAAACCATCAATGACAGCCTCGGACATTCGATGGGTGACCGTTTGATTCTGCACGTCGCCAAACGGCTAGCGACTTCGGTTCGGGACAAAGATTTGGTGGCGCGGTTCGGCGGCGACGAGTTCGCTTTTATCCTTAATAACATCAAGGATATTGAAGATGCCAAACAGTTTGCCGAACGCATCAAAGACAAAATCGCCGAACCTTTCGCCCTCAGCGGCAAACAGGTTTTTACGAGTTTCAGCATCGGCATCGCCATCGGCGGCGCGGAATACGAAGTCGCCGAAGACATTTTGCGCGATGCCGATATAGCGATGTATCACGCGAAGGAAGAGGAAAAAGATTTCGTCGTTTTCGACAAAAATATGCACCTGCGCGCCGTCACGCTCCTCCAACTGGAAACCGATTTGCGAACCGCCATCGAACGCGACGAACTGGTGATGTTTTACCAGCCGATTATCAATCTCGACACGATGCAGATTTTCGGTTTTGAATCTTTGATCCGCTGGAATCATCCGACGCGCGGAATGGTTCCGCCGAACGAATTTATTCCGGTCAGCGAGCAAACCGGCTTTATCGTGCCGCTGACGCTGTGGATTTTGCGGGCTTCGTGTATGCAGATGGTCGAATGGCAGCGCAAAAATCCGGCGAATAAAAATCTCATCATCAGCGTTAATCTCTCCGGCAAACATTTCGCGCAGAAAAATTTGGTCGAGCAGATAAGTTCTATTTTGCTGGAAACGGGAATTGATCCGGCTTATCTGAAACTGGAACTAACGGAAAGCGCGGTGATGGAAAACGCCGAAAGTGTGATTTCGATGATGAGGCAAATCAGAGACCTCGGCATTCAGCTTTCGATTGACGATTTCGGAACGGGTTATTCCAGCTTGAGTTATCTGCACCGTTTTCCGATTAACACTTTGAAGGTTGACCGCTCCTTCGTCAACACGATGGAGGACGGCACGGAAAACGGCGAAATCGTCCGCACGGTCATCGCACTGGCGAAAACTTTGCGGCTGGATGTCATCGCCGAAGGCATCGAAACGATTCATCAACTTCATCAACTGCGGATTTTAGGCTGTGAATACGGACAGGGTTATTTGTTTTCGCGTCCCGTTCCCGCCGAAGAAGCCGGGAAATTGATCGAAGATAAATCTCGATTTACCAACACCATTCAGCACAGTCGGCTGCCGATTCAAACCGTCGAAGTTTCAAATCTGCAGCCGACCGAACCTATGCACTAAATTTCGGTTTCGCGCCGAGCGGAAATTCATTTTCGTAAACGTGCGCGAGATTCAGCAAAACCGCTTCCGACCAAGGCTTTCCGCTTAACTGCAAACCAATCGGCAAACCTTCGTTCGATAAACCGCAGGGAACTGAAATTCCCGGCGTTCCGGTCAAATTCGCCGACACGGTATAAATATCGCTCAGATACATCGCCAGCGGATCGTCCGATTTTTCGCCGATTTTGAACGCCGTCGAAGGCGAAGTCGGCGTTAAAATCGCGTCGCATCGCTCGAATGCCCGCGCGTAATCCTGTTTCAAAAGTGTGCGAACTTTCTGCGCTTTTGAATAATAAGCGTCGTAATAACCCGAAGATAAAACGTAAGTTCCGAGCATAATGCGTCGTTTGACTTCCGCTCCGAAACCCATCTCGCGGGTTTTCATATACATCTCGCGCAATTCGTGAGCGTTTTCCGCCCGCAAACCGTAACGCACGCCGTCGAATCTCGCTAAATTGGAAGACGCTTCCGCCGTCGCAATAATATAGTAAACCGCGATGCCGTATTTGGCATTCGGCAGTTCGACATCAACGATTTCCGCGCCCAAAGTGCGGTAATTTTCGATTGATTTTTCAACCGCATTCCTGACTTCATCGTCCAAACCAATCCCGAACAAAGTTCGCGGAACGCCGATTCTCTTACCTTTTAAATCTTTATCGAGTTCCGCCGCGTAATCGGGAACTGTAACCTCCGCCGTCGTCGAATCGTTTGCATCGCGTCCGGCAATCGCGCCCAAAACGTCGGCGACATCTTTCGAGGTTTGTCCGAAAATTCCGATTTGGTCTAAAGAAGACGCGAACGCGACCAGTCCGAAACGCGAAATTCTGCCGTAAGTCGGTTTGAATCCGACGATTCCGCACAACGAAGCCGGCTGCCGAACCGAGCCGCCCGTCTCCGATCCCAAACTCGCCCGAACCACGCCGGACGCGACCGCGACCGCCGAACCGCCGGAACTTCCACCGGGAACGCGCTCCAAATCCCAGGGATTTTTGACCGCCCCGTATGCCGAATTTTCGTTTGACGAACCCATCGCAAACTCGTCCATATTCGCTTTCCCGACGATGACCGCGCCTGCGTCAAGAAGTTTTTCAACCGCCGTCGCATTGTATTGCGGACGAAACGCGCCCAAAATCCGCGAGCCGCACGAAGTTTGCGAAAATTTTGTGCAGATGTTGTCTTTAACGGCGATTGCCAATCCTTTCAACTTCTGCTCGTCAGAACTTTTTTCCAATTCGTCGGCGCGATTTAAGGCGTATTCGCGTTCGATGGTTAAAAAAGAATTCAGCTCGCCGTTCAGCTTTTCGGCGTTGTCCAGTGTTTTTTCGATCGATGTTTTAATTGTTGGGCGTTGCATTAGTTTTCGCATTTCCGGCTCTTACTTAAGGTTGTTTTTTTAGACTTGCTGGCGTAACAACCAGGCTCTTCCCATTGCGGCATCTTTCCTTTTTAAAATCGCACCTTTTTTAAAATCGCACCTTTTTTCGAGAAACGGTCGGAGTCGGTTTCGGCGGAGTTTCGCCGACGGAAATAAGCCAAACTTCAACGGTAAATTTTTCTCGAAATCCAGCCGATACCGTTTCAACTCGATTCGATTCAATGCCGCAAGTTTCGGTCAAATATCTTTTCATTCTGGCACTGCGTATCCGCACTTCGTTTCGCTTGGTATCGCGTCTTCCACCATAAGCACAAAAATAAGCTGTTGTAAATGGGTAACTTTTTAATTTGTTTTCAATGCTATCGAGGATTGCCATTTCCTCATCGCATTTAACTGCTCCAAATAAACTATGCTTTTCGCTCGCGTTTTGCGCCTGTATGGTTGTGCTGAAAGCGAATACTAAACACGACAGCAGTAAGCGACTGAATATTGTTTTGTAATCTCTCATCAATTTTCTCCGATTAGCTCAGCGGATGGTGCGCTTTTAATTGATTAAGGGCAAAAAACCTTGTTAAAGAACACTCGCGTTTTATCACGAAGGGCTTGATTTTATATGGCTCTTTTATCCAAGTTCGGGTCGGTGCTATTCGGCAATCCCCAGCCGCGATGAATTTCAATGTGCGAATGATAATAGCCGTTACCGCTTGGGCATTCATTAGCGAACCAAACCTTTTACTTTTGTCAGCGACATTTTATTTTACGTTTAGACTTGGGAAGTTGATAACGCTTATTGTCTTCTAAATCATTATCACAAATGCCGATTCGCAAATCTTCGCAGTTTTTCACAGTTAAAACTTCTACTAGAACACCGTTAATATAAACTTCAATAATGCCTAGCTCGTCGGTTTTTTCTCCTTGGGCTGTTATGACACTTCCGTTTGCAACATTTAAGTATTTTAATGCGGTATAAAGTCGCCTTTGATTTAATTGATTGTCGGATTCCTTCTTACCAAGTCTTGCAATAAGTATAATGACACCTTTTTCACTCAATAACTGGCTTTCCTTCCATTTATTGCGGACGGCATCGAGCCGAAGGCTGTTACCTTCACAATTATCAGGAGAGTTTGATTGCTTACCGTCTTGGGCTTGGACGGAAAGGGAAATAAATACAAAAAGAAAAAATATAAAAATTTTCATAAACACTCCTGCGTTAAATAGCTTGATTTTACAAAAGATTTTGTCTCAGCAAAAGGCATCTGGAAAAGGAATAAGTTTATTTGTATAAGTAGTCGTTCACAATTATGTTTACCCATATCAATTTGAGTTTTCAGTCATGGATGATATAAGTCTATTTGCCCCGGCATTTAACTGATTACACGATAGTTAAGTCTAATTGTGAACGACTACTTATTGTCGCTTTTCACGTCGCTAACCAGCCACTTGTCGTTTTCTTTGACAGCTTCGACTTTGATTTCGCGCTGTTCGGTGCGCGTGTCGGTTTTCCAAAAAACGAGAATGCTGAAAATCGTTTTGTCCGGCGCGGCGACTTGACAGTCGCCGACGCGAAAGGCTTTCGGATAATCGCTCGTTCCCGTAAAATAATCGCGTTCGTCGGATAAATTTTTCGAGATTGAGTTTCGCAAATCGGTGGTTAAAAACTTCTCCCGCCGCTTCAGATATTCCTCCGAAGGTTTCATTTCGCCGTCGAAATGAACCGAATAAAATTCTCTGACCGTGTTGCGCGACTGCTCGCATTCCGGCTTTTCCAGATTCGGAATGCTGCAAGCAAGTGAGCAGTGAGCGGTGAGCAGTGAGCAGAAAAGCAAAGTTTTCCACCAACCGACCGCCGATTTCTTCCTGCTCACTGCCGACCGCTCACTGCTCGCTGCTGATTTCATAAAACTTTCGGAACTTGAAAATGACCGCCGACCGCTGACGGTGCTTGATCGAGAGCTTTTGTTTGTCCGAGCGATTCGTGCGGCGCATCGGGGCGCGTCGTGTGCGTCGCTTCGCCTTCCGCCGTCAAACCGCCGAGCGACGCTTCGACGTTTTCCGTGTCGAGTTCGTTTAACTGCTCGACATATTCGACGATTTTCGCCATCTGCGGCGTGTAAAGCGCGACTTCTTCATCGGTAATTTCCAAGTGCGCTAACTGCGCGATTTTTCTGACATCCATATTTACAAATTATTGTTTTTCGTCTTGCTCGATTTCTCTAATTCTCTTTTTCCGCGCCAGACAGCTTCCGGCGGCGAGTAAAAATTGGTAGCGCAGATTGTCGTCGGTGATCGCGTCCGCCGCACGGCGCAGTTGCGGTGTAACTTCGTCAAGGGCGATTTCCCGTAATTCTTCATCGGAAAGCGTCTGCTTGCGGTGCTTAGCGCGTTCGGCTTCGAGCGTGGCAGCTTCGATGCGGAATTCGATATAGGTGACGACCGGCTGACCGAGAACCGAATTGAGTTTGAAAATCATCTGCCCGCTCAAACTTTCGAGATGCCGTTTCCACATTTTATCGGCGACGGCGATAATCAATTGCTTCTTAAAAAGCCGAAACGGAACCGTGTGTTCGGAAAGACTTTCACCCGCGATTCTGCGCCACGCGGCGAATACGACGGCTTCGCGCACCTCTTCGGTGTCCTCAAATTCCTTTAATAATTTCGGCAGAGCGCGGAAAAGGTCTTGCATAATCTTTTTCCAAATGTTTGCAAATAAATGATAAATGATAAATCCTAAATGATGAAATGATGAACCTTCCAAAACTGATTTTGGCTTCGGCGAGTCCGCGCCGCAGCGAGATTTTGACGGCGGTCGGCTGGCAATTTGAAAAGCATTCCGCCGACATTGACGAAACCGCATTGCCAAACGAATCGCCCGCCGATTACGTGCAAAGACTGGCGAAAGAAAAAGCTGAAGCTGTCGCGGTGAACTACAAAGACGCGCTCGTTTTGGGGGCGGACACGACGGTCGTGATCGAAAACCAAATCATCGGCAAGCCGCAGGATTTCGACGACGCGCGGCGAATGCTGCAACTGCTTTCGGGCAATTGGCACGAAGTTTTAACGGGCGTGGCGTTGGTGAAAACGTCAGAACCGTCTGCGGTAGCGGATGGGTTATCACCGCAAACCGAAATTAAAGTCGGAATCCAAACAACCAAAGTAAAATTCGCCGCAATGACCGCCGCTGAAATCGAATTTTTAATCGAAAATGGCGAACCGCTCGACAAAGCGGGCGCGTATGCCGTCCAAGCCCAAGCCGCTCTGTTCATCGAACAAATTCAAGGCGATTACTGGAACGTCGTCGGCTTGCCGGTGAGTTTAATCTACGAACTACTGAAAGAAATTTAAAAGTAAAAAAACAGGATGAATCGTTCATCCTGTTTTTCCTGCCCATCCTGTCAAATTAAGTTTACAAAAGTTTTTCAATCGCCTGTGAAATCGGAATTGAAATATCGCTTTTCGGGTCAATGCCGCCGAAGGCTTCGGTCGCCGGTTTGCCGTCTTTGCCCAAAATTACGAACGAAGGAATCTGGTCAATCGCGTATTTTTTAAGCGTCGCCGCGCCGTCCGAATCGCGCAGAATCGGAACGGTTAACTTCGTGCGCGTCGCAAAGACGTTGAGTTCGGCGTTGCTCGCATAGTTTTTCGATTTTTCGGAGATCGAATCGGTGGCGACGAAATAAACGACGACCTCGCGCCCCGCAAATTTTTTGGCGATTTTGTTCGTAAATCCGACTTGATCTTTTGAAAGCGGCAGCCAGCTAGTGCCGATTGCCAGCACGACGACTTTACCGCTTTGACCGGCGACGTTGATTTTTTCGCCGTCGAGCGAGGTTAAAGTCTGCGCCGAGATATTAAAAGAAACGGTAAAAACCAAAGCTAAGACTGCGAATAACAATTTAATGTTTTTCATATATTTGTTGAATTTCACGACTTTGGAAATTCGTCAATTTAGATGCAAGTTTACTGCCAAACTATGCTTTCGCGGGCGGCGGCTTTATGGCTTGCGGTTGAGAATCGTATTGTCAATCAAACGCACGTTTCCGAAATGCACGGCGACCGCAATCAACACGGCATCGTCACTGATTTTCTCGACGGGTTCGAGCGTTTCGTTGTCCACGACGGCGACATAATCGAGATGCGCGAGCGGTTCGGATTCGATTTTTTCGCGCACGATTTCCGCAATTTTCGCGGCGTTTCGTTCGCCTTCCCTGGCGGCGATTTTCGCCTTCCGCAAAGCCTGATAAATGATCGTCGCTTTTGCCCGTTCCTCCTCGCTTAAAAGAGAATTCCGCGAAGACATCGCCAAACCCGACTCTTCACGGACGGTTTTCCCGACGACGATTTCC
The DNA here is from genome assembly GCA_043772175.1 of Pyrinomonadaceae bacterium. Lineage (GTDB taxonomy): Bacteria > Acidobacteriota > Blastocatellia > Pyrinomonadales > Pyrinomonadaceae. The sequence goes on from JAYVGL010000279.1 coordinate 9,795, forward strand.
GTGTCGAAGCCCAAATCTTTAGTCAGACGTTTAATAACGGCGACTTGCTGCGCGTCTTTCTGACCGAAAAAGGCGTAATCCGGGCGCATCGTGTTAAATAAAATCGTCACGACCGTCGCCACGCCGCGAAAATGTCCGGGACGCGACGCGCCTTCCAGAGTTTCCGTCAAATTTTCAACGTAAACATAAGTCGAGAAATTTTCGCCGTAAATCTCCGAAGTTTCCGGCGCGTAAATATAATCAACTTGATATTCGGACAAAAGCGCGGCATCGGCAGTCAAATCACGCGGATATTTTTCGAGGTCTTTTTGATCGTTGAACTGCGCCGGATTGACGAAAACCGAAACGATCACGATGTCGCACATCTGCCGCGCTTCTTCGACGAGCGATAGATGACCTTCGTGTAGTGCGCCCATCGTCGGCACAAATCCGATAGTTTTATTTTCGCGCCGCAATTTTCTGGTCAGCGAAGACATTCGGGCGCGGCGGTTGATAATTTCCATTTTTCAGATTTTAATTAATGGCTCTACTTTATTTTCTCTAGCCTGTTTATTTCTCCAAATTACAAAAGACGGTAAAACAAAGGAAAGAATAAATAAACCTAAAGTTAGTAATGCGTAACCCGTTTCAGCAAGAGATTCTTCGTGATATTCCAAGCAAATTTGTAATTAAATGTGGAAGTGCATACGTTTTCAATAAAGAAGTGTCCAAACAACGCCAAACTTATCGCTAAAGATAACGGAATAAAGAAAGCTAGTAAAATTTGCTTCTTGTCAGTCATCAGTTTCTCAACTCAAAATCGGGAAATTCGTTTTTCAAAATAAGTTCGATTTGCTGTTTGAGAATGACGGTATCTTCAGTCGCCGTTGTCCAAACAATCGGTTGATTAACAGCAAAATATGCGTGAATTGCGAAATTGCGAAATCCGATTATTTCTTTCCATTCGACTTCCGGGTAACGATTTCTTATTGTCTCGAAAATGCGGCTTGACGCTTCGCCGATAATTGAAAGTTTATACAGAACCGCGCTTTGAAGCATCTCGTCGCCTGCGAAATCTTTTTCTTTGACACCCGATAGAAATTTCTCGATTGACCAAATCGCTTCGATTATATCCTGCAAATAAAGTTTTTCATCGCGCATAGATAATTTCCGCTTCGGCAAGAATTTTTCGCTTAATTGCCGGTTTTAAGGCATCTTTTGGCACTAAATCAACTTTTGTGTGAACAATTTTTTCGAGTTCCGAACTGATTTTTCCGAGTTTAAGAAAACCTATTTTCGCTTCCGGTTGAAACATCACTAAAAAATCGAAATCGCTTTTTTCCGTGAAATCTCCGCGCACCTGCGAGCCGAACAGCGAAATCTCGCTGATTTGATATTTTTGGCAAATCTCGACTATTTTTTGCCGCGAATTTTCGACGATTTTCGGTATCATAACTTTTCGATTATAAACGAAATTCACTTGAAAATTAGCTTATTTCCAATTCTTTTTTTGTCTCTTCAGTCAGTCCGTAAGATTCTTTTTCGTTGGGATACGCGCCGGTTTTGACATCGTTCGTCCAGTTTTTAATCGCTGCGGTCATCACGTCGCGGACGCTCGAGTATTGGCGGACGAAACGCGGTTGTCTGCCGAAAGTCATCCCGACCAGATCGTGCAGAACCAAAACCTGAATATCGCATTCCGCGCCTGCGCCGATGCCGATGGTGGAAATTTCCAACTCTTTGGTGATAATTTCGGCGACTTCACGCGGGACAAGTTCCAGAACAATCGCAAAGGCTCCAGCTTCTTCTAATAATTTAGCGTCCTCGATCAAGCGTTTGGCGGCTTCCGCCGTGCGACCTTGAACGCGATAGCCTCCGAGTTTGTAAACCGACTGCGGCGTAAGTCCGATGTGTGCGACAACCGGAATTTCTTCGTCAACTAATCTCTGCACCAATTTCACGCGGTTGCGTCCGCCTTCGAGTTTGACGGCTTCCGCGCCGCCGTATTTCATCAGCTTCAGAGCGTTTCGCACCGATTCGTCTTCGTTGACGTGATAGCTTCCGTAAGGCATATCGGCGACGACCATTGCGCGTTCCGTGCCGCGTTTGACGGCGATCAAAGCCGTAATAATTTCGTCGAGCGTCACGGGAATCGTGTTGCCGTAGCCGTGTATGACGTTGCCGATGCTGTCGCCGACTAAAATCATATCAACGCCGGCTTCATCAACAATTCGCGCCGTCGGATAGTCGTAAGCCGTCAGGCAAACTAATTTTTCGCCGCTTTCTTTTGCCACTCGAATCGCGGGCAAATAAACTTTTTCGGGTTTGTCGGGTTGGAGATATGCCATTTTTTAATTCAAGATTCTGGATTCTGGATTTAGGATTGCTGCATCGAATTAAAGCGATTATCGCAACTTAAATTGTAATGTCAAACAAGTGTTAAATTTTGAGATTGGGGCGTTTGAAACAAAATAGTTTGAACATAAAATAT
>JAYVGL010000280.1:0-5550 GCA_043772175.1 Pyrinomonadaceae bacterium
AGTTGTAATGTTCTTCGTTAAGTTGTAGAAATCGTTGTTGTTTTTTCATCTCTAAAAGAAACGACTAATACAGTAGAAAACTTAAAAACTGCTCTACTATGTTGTGGGACGTGAGATTCTTATATGATGTGATTATCAAACGAGAGCCGATCTTTTGGGGCAATCTTGTAAAGAGCGCACAGAAATATCGAAAGGAACATCCTCATTGCAAATTCGGAAGTCATACTGAAGAACGTCGCAAACAACGAATGAGTCGCAACAATAAGGTTACAAAACGTCCGCTCGGCATTTGGCGCGATGAATCCTAGAAAGAGCCATAGATTGACTGTCTCAAAAACACTCGGATACTGTTGCCCAATTCAAAATCGCCTTTAAGATTGAAAATAAATCATTTAAATTTTCGGCTTTTCGATTGATTTTATTTGAACTCTAAATGAATTGGACAACAGTATCCGCTCGTTTTTGAGACAAAAGAATCTGCTTGGCAATTCGGCTAGATACTCAGTTCAACGAGTTTCAAAAGCCGTTTCAAAATCAAAATCTTCAAAATTAAATCTCTTTGCTGACTTTTGAAGCATTTATGAATTGCCCTTTCTAAAAATTAAAATCACTTGCTTTCAGCACCGCAAGATTAGGACACTACCAAAGTTTCAATTCGGTTTTTCCGAAACTTCCATTTAAATTTGCGTTAATAATTTTTTAGAGTCTTCAGATAGCTCTCGTAGTTAGCCTTCATTTCCGATAACCCGTCGCCGCCGAATTTTTCGCGCATCGAGTTTGCCAGAACGACGGCGAGCATCGCTTCGCCGATCACGCCCGCCGCCGGAACCGCCGTTACGTCCGAGCGTTCAAAGGCGGCTAAATCTTCCTTTTTCGTATCAATATCAACCGAATGCAGCGGTTTCTTCAAGGTCGCAATCGGTTTCAGATAGCCGCGGACGCGCAATTCTTCGCCGTTCGTGATGCCGCCTTCGAGTCCGCCCGCGCGGTTTGACGTGCGTTTGAAAACACCGTTCTCAAACACGATTTCGTCGTGAACTTGCGAGCCGAATCTGCCCGCATTTGCCACGCCTTCGCCGATTTCGACGGCTTTGACGGCTTGGATTGACATCAACGCCTGCGCGATGCGACCGTCGAGTTTTTCATTCCACGAAGTGTGCGAACCCAAACCGACGGGAACATTGGCGGCGACGACTTCAAAAATTCCGCCCAAAGTATCGCCGTCGGCTTTGGCTCGGTCAATTAATTCGACCATCTGTTTTTCGATTTCCGCGTCGGCGCAGTTCAATTGTGAATCTTCGGCAATCGCGCTGATTTCAGCGAAAGCGGCACTCAAAGGCTGTTCGGGCAAATTGCCGAGTTTGATAACGTGGCTTTTTATTTCGATGCCGAAATACGCGAGCAATTGTTTGGCGAGTGCGCCGCAGGCGACTCGCGCCGCCGTTTCCCGCGCCGAAGCGCGTTCCAGAATATCCCGCAAATCCCTTGCACCGAACTTTTGCCCGCCCGCTAGATCGGCGTGTCCGGGACGCGGGCGCGTTACGACGCGCGGATTTTTCGGCTGAACTTCGATTTTCTCGCTCGCCATTATTTCCGTCCAATGCACGAAATCGCGGTTTTCAATCGTCAGCGCGACGGGCGAACCGAGCGTTCTGCCGTGCCTGATACCCGACAGAAACTCAACTTTATCCGTTTCGATTTTCATTCGCCCGCCGCGCCCGTAGCCCTGCTGTCTGCGCCAAAGCTCGTGATTGATTTTCTCAATGTCAATTTCCAAACCGGCGGGCAAACCTTCGACGACGGCGATCAATGCTTTGCCGTGCGATTCGCCGGCGGTGGTGAATTTAAAAAACATAATTTTTGTTGTAAAGAGCGGCTCGCAATCTGAAGAAATCGAGCGACATCCGATTGTGCCGAACGACAGCAATGTTCCGAAGAAAATTCAAACGAATTTATTCGGCGGTCAGGACGTTTTCCTCGATCCCGAAAGTGCTTTTCTTTTTCTTTTTAACGACAATCAATCCGATGCTCGCCAGAATCAGAATGCCGCCGAAAACGGTTTGTGCCGGAAGCGTTTCGCCCAGAAAAATCCAGCCGACGATCACGGCGATCAGCGGCGTAACCAGGGAAATCATCATCGCTTTAGTTGATTCGACCTGACTTAAAAGCCAGTAATAAAGCCAGAACGCCGCGATTGTGCCGCAGATTGACAGATAAAAAACCGCGCCGATTGCTCGCCAAGTCCAATTCATCTTTAACGGATTGCCTTCGACGGTCAGCGCGTAAATGATGATCGGCAGAATTCCGCACAGCATCTGTCCGAAAACCAGCATCGCCGGATGCAGATTGCTGCCGTAGGCTTTGACCAGAATCGAACCGTGCGCCGCCGCGTAAGCACCGACGACAATGGCGATACAGCCTGCGAAAGCCAATACGCTGTTGATTTGCAGTTGCTCGATAAAAATTACGGCGACACCGCCGATGCCGAGCAGCACGGCGGCGACTTTAATTAAAGTGATTCGCTCATTCGGCAGATGAATCCACGCCAGAACCAGCCCGAAAACCGTAATCATCGCCTGCAAAACCGCCGCCAAACCCGACGAAATATACTGCTCGCTCCAAAAAACGAGACTGTAATTGATCGAAAACTGCATTACGCCGGTCAAAGCCAGCAGTTTCCAATCGCGTTTGTTAGTCGGAAACGGAATTTTTTGCAGATAGATGATGACGGCTAAAACGAGCAGGGCAAGAACGAATCGTGCCGCCGCGAACGTCAGCGGCGGCAAATCTTCCAGACCGAATTTGATGAAAAACCACGTTGTTCCCCAGATCAAACAAAGCGTGAGCCAGATAAATAATTTCATTTGCGATTCTCGATTCGCCGTCTGCGACTGCGCGGCGGACAAATCTTAAATCTATTGTAGCGAAAATTTTGCCGGAGAGAATTTTTCCGGCAGCGGAAACTTACAAATTCAAATCGCTAATCGGAAATTACTTTTTCTCGAAGAAGCTCAGATGCGTTTCGCCCTGCTTCAAAACGCGCCATCGCCGCAAATCGCCGACTGTTTCAGGCAGAAGGTTTTTGGCGTGGTGTTCGACGATTAAAACGCCTTCGTCGTTTAGGAGTGTGCCGCTGTTGGCGGCGAATTCAAACAGCAGCAAACGGTAATTATCCTGATACGGCGGGTCGTAAAACATAATATCCCAGGCAGTTTCGCGGCGGCGGGCGACGAATTTTTCGGCGGTGTCATTGAAAACTTCGGTTTGCGTTTCGGGAATTTTCAGCAGGTCGAGATTCTCTTCGATCAACGCGCAGACGCGCCTTGATTTATCAACGAACGTCGCAAAACCCGCGCCGCGTGAAATCGCTTCGATGCCGACTGCGCCCGTTCCCGCGCACAAATCGAGAAACCGCGTGCCGTTAAAAATTTTCGGATTTAAGACGTTAAAAAGAGTTTCGCGCAAACGGTCGGAAGTCGGGCGCGTTCGAGAATCGGGCGGACTTTTTAAGATTCGCCCGCGATATTCGCCGGAGATAATACGCATCTGGCTTTAATTGTGAATTACGAATTACAAATTACGAATGTCGGTGAAAATAATTCGTAATTTGTAATTCGTAATTCGCTTTACGTTCTTTTCTTTTCGTAGAAGCTGATCGAAGTTTCGCCCTGCACGACGACGCGCCAGCGCGACATCACGCCGAATTTTTCGGGGAAGAACATTTCGTTCGGGTGTTCGATAATGAATAATCCGCCCGGTCGGAGGACTGCGCCGCGACTGAAAAAATCCAGCACTTCGTCGTAGTTTGAATCAGACGGCGGATCGAAATAAACGACATCCCATTGGCGTTTGCGTTTCGCCATCTTTTTTAAGAACGGCACGACTTCGATTTGATGAACTTCGCCGTGTCCTTCTTTGATGCCGCAGACTTCCATATTTTTCTTGATGAAGCTGCACATCTGCGCCGAACGCTCGACGAACGTCGAAATAATCGCGCCGCGTGAAATTGCCTCGATACCGACCGTTCCCGCGCCCGCGCACAAATCCAAAAATCGGGCGGCGCGAATGCGGCGATACAAAATGCGGAACATCACTTCACGAATGCGCTGCGCCGTCAGTCGCACCTTTTCCGAAGATGTGCTGGTCAGATATTTTCCGCGATGTTTTCCGTCCGTTATCTGCATTTCAGAGACGATCCGGGCGGGCGGTTTTTCCCACGGTTTGAAATCGCTTTTTCCGCGCGGCACGAAACGTCCGCGCGGCTGGAGTCGGTCGCTGCTGCTGCGGTCGTTGCGATCATCCCGGTCGTTGCGGTCATCGCTGCGCGGCTGAAATCCGCCGCCGGTGCGCGGCGGAAAAGTGCGGTTGTCCCGCGCCTGAAACCGATTATCAGGATTGTTGGGGCGCGGTCGGTCGTCGCGGTTTTGCTGAACTCTTTCGCCGCCGGAACGCTGTCGGTCGTCGCGGGGCTGAAATCGGTCGTTGTTTCGCGGTTGAAAACGGTCGTTGCTGTTTCGGGGTTGAAATTGATTGTCGCGCGGTGGGAAACGGCGCGGCGCAAACTGTCGGTCGCCTTCTTTAGAATAATTGTTCGTTCGCTCTAAAGGTGCTGGAACATTCTCAGATGTCGGTCGTCGGTTGTCCATATTTTTTCCTCATAGTTTAAGATTTGCTGCAAATACACCGGCGGCATTGGCAAATATGCCGCTAATTTTCGGATATAGCTTTTAAGCAAATTTAAGGGCATCACAAACAATGTAGAAGTCTCTATTCTTAAAGGAAGATTAAAGTTTGCTCGTTTTGATAATTTGCGGAGTTTCACTCAAAAAGCCAAAGAGAGTTTTTTGAAACTATAAAAGAAATATAAACAAATCTGCTTGAAAAATTCAATGACAAAAGTGTTTTTATTCGGACTGAAACGATTGAACTAGCCGATTCCGGCTAATTTAAATCGAGCGTCGGCTTTCGTAATCTCGATTAAGACGGAAGTTTCTTTCGTCAAACGTCTGGTCGTCAAATAAAACTCGGCTTCCTGACGCGCTTTGTCTAAAATTTCGAGGTCGCGGATAATGTTGCCGATTTTGAAAGTCTGGACACCCGATTGTCGTGTGCCGAGAATTTCGCCCTGCCCGCGAATCTCCAAATCTTTCTCGGCGATGCGAAAACCGTCGGTCGTTTCTTCCATAATTCCGAGCCGTTCGCGGGCGACCGCCGTTTTTTTGTCGCCCGTCAAAAGAACGCAGAAAGATTGCTCCGCGCCGCGCCCGACGCGCCCGCGAAGTTGGTGAAGCTGCGATAAGCCAAAGCGTTCGGCGTGTTCGATAATCATCAGAGAGGCGTTCGGCACGTCAACGCCGACTTCGATAACGGTCGTCGAAATCAAGATATGCGTTTCGCCTCTGACGAATCTGCTCATTATTTCTTCTTTTTCCGCGCCCTTCATTTTGCCGTGCAATAGTCCGACGCGCAGATTCGGAAAAACATTATCGCGCAATTCTTCGTGCATTTTCGTCGCCGCCTTCAAATCCATCTTTTCCGATTCGTCAATCA
>JAYVGL010000281.1:0-5400 GCA_043772175.1 Pyrinomonadaceae bacterium
AACTACTTTTCTTCATTGCTCATTTCTCCTTGAAATCTGATTATTTCAATTTTGGAGAAACTTGCTCAACACTTGGCTCAATTCTACGGGGTCAGGTCAACGGCAAGCGTAACTAATTCGCCGTATTTGAAAAGAATCATTACGGGAATTTCAAAAACTTTGTTGACTTCTCGCGTAATCTGGCTGAGTTTCGTGCGGCCGTAACTCGCTTCACTCAATTCAATGACGAAAAACAAATAAGACGTAATGCGCTGGTCAATCGTTTTATCCGCGTCGAAAAGCAGATTTTGTTCCTTGAGTTCCGATTCGGTAAGTTGGAAAAGCAAATCTACATATTGCCATTCGGACGCGAGCGCGTTCTTTTCGCTGAAATTTAAATCGTCTTTGATGTATGTTTCAAAGTCGGCGAAAGATTTATCATCAAAAGGCATTTGTCGTTCGCTTTTATAGCCGAGCGTTTGAAAAAAGTCGAGAGCGTTTTCAGTCAAATCGCCTTCGGAAAATGAGTTGAGCGCGGATTGAATAGTTTCGAGCATAGATTTATTTAATAACGAGCCAAGTTATCAGTTCAAAATCGGAAATCTTTTCAATTTGTTTATCACGCGGCGTGATAACGGCGTTGCGGTCTGAAGTCAGTTTTGCTTTGCTTCGTTCACGATAGCTTTTCGTAATCGCTTTGACCAAGGTTTCAAGCAAATCGGTGTATTTGCTCGTTTCCTTGCCGTTATTGGTTTCTTCATTAGAAAGATTGCAAAGGTCTTCAAAAGGTTCGGTTTTGCCTTCGCACAAAAGGCGAAAGATTTCCAAAACCTGTTTGGCGTTGGTGTAGTTAAAGCGAACCGTGCCGTCGTCGCGGACATAAACAAGAAAATAAGGTTGCAGAGGATTGACCGCTTCGTTATCTTTGGCTTCAGCCGTTTGCCGCAAACAAAAAACTACGCCGGGTTTAATAATCTCTTTTTCGGTTTTTGAAAATTCGTCTGCTTTGTGATGATGCCCGTGTTCGCCGTCCGGTGCGGGAACAACGGCATGAAGTCCGTTCGGCGCATTTTCGAGAACTTGCTGATGTTGTTTAAGAAAATTGGCTAAATCTTGCCGAAAGTCATTTAACGTAAAATCAGTTAATGAAACGCTTTCGCTCATTTCTTCGAGGTCGAGAACTTCTTCTTTCAAGCGTTTCAACTGCTGGTTACGATATTTCAAATCATCTTCAATTAGTTCTTCAATCTGGTCGGGATTCAAAAGATTTTCTTCGCCCGTTGCAGTTACGTTAACCAAAGCCATTCGCGCCTCGACACGATTTTTTAAGTTGATGTAATTATCTAAATCTTTGGTCGCCCAAAAATTAACGAGTTGAATTCTATCGTTTTTACTTCCCAAACGGTCAATGCGTCCGAAACGCTGAATGATTCGCACCGGATTCCAATGAATATCGTAATTGACGAGAAAATCACAGTCCTGCAAATTTTGACCTTCGCTGATGCTGTCGGTGGCAATGAGAATATCTATTTCACCTGTTTCCTTCCGCATCGAAGGCTTGCGGTCGCGCTGTTTTGAAATCGGTGAAAAGTTCGTCAGAATATACGCAAAATCACTTCTATCTCCGAAAGTTGTTTTCCTGGATGTTCCGGTAATTAAAGCAATATCAAGCCCAAGTTCGTTTTTCGCCCAATCCTTCAAATTTTCATAAATGTATGAAGCCGTATCCGAATATGCCGCAAAAACGATGGCTTTTTTATTGCCTTCATTTATCGGATTTTTTATTTTACCTTCGATGATTTCTTTGAGTTGTTTTAGTTTTGCATCGCGCTCCGGCGTGATGGCGGAAGCGAAATTCCAAAGTCCGATTAACGCCGTCCGGTCGCTTTCCAAGTCTTTCAGCCATTCGTCAATTTTCAAATCCGCCAAATCATATTTGAGTTTTTTGCCGACTTGCCATTGTTCTTCATCTTCCGGGTTTTCTTCGAGTTCTTCGGCTTCCGGCTCATAATCAAACATCGAAACATTTTCGCTCTGTCTGTGAGAAGCCTGAAAGCCTTTGATTGTGGCAATCAATTTATCAATTTTCCCGACTGTTCTGTCCATCGAGATTTCAAACGATTCAATCGAACTTTCCAGACGTTTCAGAAAATTAACCTTCATCATTCCGATTAGAAAATGCTCGCGGGTGCTTTGCTTGAAACCGAATTCACGATTTGCGCCGAGTCCTTCCTGTTTAGCGCGTTGGCTGTCGCGGACATAAGCCAACGGATTGAAAATGGAAAGTTTATATTGCGAGATTTGCTGATTAGGCGAATCGAAAGTAGCGAAACGATTCATCGTATCAACTTCCGTATATATCGAACGCGGCTTTAATCTTTCGGAAAATCCACCGATTGCTTCCAGATTGTAAAAACTTTTAATGTGTTTGCGCGAACGGGCAATCGTGAGTTCGTCAAGCAATTTGAAAAATGAAGAGTCGAGCAGTTCCAACAAACCTTTAACAGTTCGATTCGGAGTTTTCTTTTTGTCCGCCCAAGTTGTAAAGCGTTTCTGTGCTGTTTCGAGCGTCGAAGTAATACTTTTGATATTGGTCTTTTCAAACAAAGCATCATTCTCGCCTTTGGTCATTAACAAAACCTGATTTCCCAAATCGCGCAAATCATTATTAACCGGCGTTGCCGAAAGCAGTAAAACTTTGGTATTCGAGCCATCTTTAACGATTTTTTCCATCAGCCATTTAGCGCGATTCCATTTTTTCTCGCCGTTATCCTTTAATTTTTCAATCGGATTACCGCGAAAGTTGTGCGATTCATCAATCACGACTAGATCGTAATTACTCCATTTGAAGTTTTCCATCTCTAAGCCGTCTGCGTTTGATTTGCCTGAAATTCTGCCTAAATCGGTGTGATACAAAACATTAAAATTGAACTTGTCCTTTTCAAACGGGCTGAGTTCGCTGTTTTTGGACGTTTGATAAACCGTCTGATTAGACGAAAGATTTTTCGGACATAAAACCAAAACTCGGAAATCATTATGACGGCGCAGGAAATACTGAATAACGGCTAAGGCTTCAAAAGTTTTTCCGAGTCCGACGCTATCGGCGATGATACAGCCGTTGTGTTTATTGATTTTATTGATCGCGCCTTTCACGCCGTCTTGTTGGAAATCATAAAGCATATTCCAGATTTCACTATCAAGAAAATCACCTTGTGAATCGAGCAGACGATTTTCCTTTTGCTCTTCCAGATACTTACCGAAAAGATGATAAAGCGTTTTGTAGTAAATAAATTGCGGCTCATTTTCAGCAGACAAAACTTCGAGATAATTCAAAACTTGTTCTTTAACGTCTTCAACTAAACCTGTTTCGTCATCTCATAATTCACCGAACCATTTTTCGGGGTCATTACGCTCAAATTTGTGATTGATAACAAGGTCTAATTCCATATTTGGTCTGCCGCCCAAACCTAAACCGTTGACGGTAAAATTAGAACTTCCGGCAATGCCTTCTTTAACACCGTTTGAATTTTCGATTAAGTAAAGTTTTCCGTGAAGAAAGTTTGGTTTGACCCTTGACTTGATTTCAGTCTTTGTCTTAATCCATTCAGCACATTCTTTCGCGGCATTTCTTTGAAAAAGCCTATCTTGCACCGGAATAGTAATTGACTCGTCTAAAATATGAGCATTTCGCTGATTATTCTGATCGCCGCCGAGCGATTTAATGAAAGACGGCTCACCGAATAAAAAACGCAAATGATCCACTTCATCGAGTTGTTTTTTAAGCTTTTGGTAAGCGTAAATTGTGAAGTAAGCCGAAACAAATGAAAGCTTTGCATCGGGTTTAATCTTTTCGATAAGATATTCGCCGACCGAACCGCGTTTTCTATTGTCTAGTATGGAAATGTCTCCAAACTTATCTTCATTTTCAGGCATAGTTTGTATGTGATTTTTGTGAAAAAAAATTTATGTTTTGAAGTGTTGGGAATTCAATTTATTTTCAAATACTATTCCACGTCCTTTAAAATGTAAGACATCTCTTACATTTTTATTTCTAAACGTCGGGAATGATTAGCGGAATTTCCTTTTTGCCGTTTTTTCGATAAATCCGAAAATCGCTGTCAATCGTAAAAACTACCGAATCGTCTATCAATTCGCTCATTCGGACAAGACAAGCATCAGCCAAAGACATCGGCACATCTTTATATTTTTTCATTAAATTTTTGATGCTTTCCGCTTCCGCCGACAAAGAAAAATCAATTTGCAAATGTCCGGCGGCAACCATACCTAAAATTTTTTGTTCGCCGTTCGGCGTATTGTGAAGCAAAAAACACGCTTCGGTTATCACGGCTTCGCAAACATAAAACGGCGGCAGAAGCTGTTTCGACTGCTCAAACGCCCATTCGTGCCATTGATCTTTTTCGTAAATCAAACCGACGATAACGCCCGTGTCGGCAATTATCGGCAGATTATTCATTTGGCAGAGATTCCTTTGGAAGTTTTGTTTGCAAGGCTTCTTTTTCCGCGCTTTTTTTCCCTAGATTCTTTAAGTATTCTTTGTTGCTCGAAAGGTCTGTCGGCAATCCGCTTTTGATGCTTCCGATAAATTCACCTGCGACATCGGCAAAAGACAAAGGCTTTTGATTGCCGTTTGTTTCGCCATTGCCGCTTTCAGTCTTTTTCGGTCTGCCTGTTTTGCGATTTCTGACGGCTTTGATGTCAATTTCGCTAATCATCAATTCACGTCCGAATTTTTCCGCGTGAAGCTGTCCGGCAATGACCATCTGCCGGATTCTACCCGTCGAAACTCCAAGTTTTTCCGCCGTTTCTTTTGTCGTTAAATAATTCATAACAATCAAAATATATCTCAGAAAAAAGTATAGCGCAAGTGTTAGCTTTGATTGGCACAACACTAGCGCAGTCGTTATACTTTAAGAGTAGTCAGGAATTACAAATCTTAAATTTACGGAGTAACTAAAATGATTAAATTAGCCGCAGAAAACACACGAAAAGCAATCGAAAGATGCAAACAATTAAAACCGGAAGTTCGGTTTATCAAAGATAGATTATTTGTCGTTTATTCGGCGAATAACTCAAATGTTTATCAAGTTCGGTTTGATGTCCGAAACGGTGAAAAGTTAGGCGAATGCGAATGCAAGGCAAGCGAAAAAGGCTTGGTTTGCTATCATCTGATCGCCGGAGCAACCGTCAATATCTATCGGCAAAGATTAAATCGTCAAACTGCCCAAACCCAAAAGGCTTTCCTAAACCGCAAAGCTAGGAAAGCCTTTCTAATCCAATCAACAAAAATTAACTGGAGTAACTAATAGACAACTTTCCTAAATAAGTGCTGATTCTGCTAAAATTAACGGAATGAGCGTATTTGAAAAATATAAATTGAAACGTCCGGCGGAATTTACTCGA
>JAYVGL010000282.1:0-3777 GCA_043772175.1 Pyrinomonadaceae bacterium
TGATTCTTAATGAATCGTTCAACCGTGCGTTTCGACAAACGCAGAACTTCGGCGACTTCGGCAACTGTATATCGTTTTTCTTGAGTAATCATATTGAGAGAGTAGATGACGAATAAAAAACCGATTCCAAAAACGAAAAGATTCTGGGTGTAAAACAATGTTTTACACCCAGAATCTCACCCAGAATTTTTAACTTAACCAATGCAATCGCTGTAAGTTATTGTAAAATATGGTGGCTTGGGACAGAATTGAACTGCCGACACGCGGATTTTCAGTCCGCTGCTCTACCAACTGAGCTACCAAGCCATCCGCCCGCTGTAAAGAATTATCACGGGCAAGTTAAATAGTGTAAATAAGCCTTTTATTGATGTCAAATCCATTTGCACAAAAGCGTCTGATTAGCCGGAGACGTAGGATATTTATTGACTTTGCCAGCGAGAGGATTATAATGATTTTTTAGTAATCGTAGTAGCCGTTCTCGGTTGCTAATCCGTTAATTTAGTTTCATTTGACATTTGCCCGTGCCGGTTTGAACGCCGCATAACTCCTTGGGACGCAACGTTCAGATCGGCACCGCCGTTTTAAATTTATGTTTACGAGGATCAGAGTTTTATGAAAAATTATTTGTTCATTTTAAGTTTATTTTTACTATCGCTGAACACGGCTTGCACGACTGCCGAATCGCCCGCGACTAATATCAACACAGTCGGCGCAAACAGTACTAAAAATATCAACGCGGCGGATTTGCCGCCCGGTTTTTCGACTAGTCCGGTTCCGATGACCGGTTCAACGCCCGGTATCCCAGGACCAAACGATGGCAATGCCAACAAAATTCCGATGGGAAACATCCCCGGAATTCCCGACACCAACAAAATGGGAAAAAATCCGCAGCCGAAGAATACGCCGCCAATCCTCGGAATTCCCGACCAGGAAACGATTAAAAAGCAGATGAATACGCCTCTAAAAGACGTTAACGTCGTAAACAATCCGCAAAAGATTCAGTCAGAGGCGAACACCCAACCGACGGAGAGACCACGCGGCAACAGCCGTCAGCCGTAAATCAATTAGGAATCAGGAATCAAAAATTACGAATTACGAATTCAAGCTAATCTGCCGGTTCGTAATTCGTAATTTTGTTTTTACCTTATGCTTCTAATGTTGCCGCACCGTCCGCCGGAATCATTCCGAGTGCGACTTTCACCTGTCTTTCAATGCGGTCAAACAAATCCCGATTTTCTTTCAATGTATTTTTGCTGTTTTCGCGTCCTTGTCCGAGGCGTTCGCCCGAATAGGAAAACCACGCGCCGGATTTTTCGACGACGTTGTTGTTAACCGCCAAATCGAGCAAATCGCCTTCGCGTGAAATGCCTTCGCCATACATAATGTCGAATTCGGTTTCCCGGAACGGCGGCGCGACTTTATTTTTCACGACTTTGACGCGGGTGCGGTTGCCGACTACTTTATCGCCTTCTTTAATTGCTCCGATGCGGCGAATATCAAGACGAACGCTGGCGTAAAACTTCAACGCTTTGCCGCCGGTCGTCGTTTCCGGCGAACCGAACATCACGCCGATTTTGTCGCGCAACTGATTGATAAATATAAAACAGGTGTTGGAACTCGAAATCGTTGAGGTCATTTTTCTGAGAGCCTGCGACATCAAACGCGCCTGCAATCCCATGTGTGAATCGCCCATATCACCGTCAATTTCCGCTCGCGGAACGAGTGCCGCGACCGAATCAATCACAACGACATCAATGCTCGCCGAACGAACGAGCGTTTCGGCGATGTCTAAAGCCTGCTCGCCCGAATCCGGCTGTGAAATCAATAAATCGTCAATGTTCACGCCGAGTTTTTCGGCATACTCCGGGTCCATCGCGTGTTCCGCGTCAATATACGCCGCTACGCCGCCCGCTTTTTGCGCCGACGCGACAACCTGCAATGCCAGCGTCGTTTTACCGGAACTTTCCGGTCCGTAAACTTCGATAATTCTGCCGCGCGGGAAACCGCCGACACCGATTGCCGCGTCCAAACTCAAACAATTTGTTGAAATCGAACCGACTTCTTCGTGCGGACGCTCGCCCAAACGCATAATTGAACCTTTACCGAATTTCTTTTCGATATTCGCCAGTGCCGCTTCTATCGCCTTTCCTTTGGTATCAGAACTCATTTTTACTGCTTCTCCAGCCATTTTATTTTTTCTCCAAATGTGATTTTCGTCATTAAAAGACAATGAGAAGTTTAGCACAAAGGAAAGCATTTGTGAAATTGTGTTTCACAAATGAAACATAAATCTTTTCTAAGATACGAAAAGTGTTTTAAGTAAGTTATGGTAAAAGCGGCAATGATGCAAGTTTTTCGCCGCTGGTGAAAGTTTTTTATCAAAACTCTGCTTCAGGCTGCGAATGAAATCATTTAATGATGACTTTCAACAAATCTTTTGCCCTTTTTACGCCATCAATGTTTTTGACGACGGAAACCGCTTTTGCCTTTTGTGTATCATTTGAAACCGTCCCGTCGAGTGTAGCAACCGAATTTTCCACACCGAAATTTATAAAGAAGTCTCGCAAATCGTTGGCTGTCGCCAACGCCGCGCGGGTTTTGAACCAGAGCCAAGAATCATTCACACCCTTTCCGATTTTGCCGGTTCCCAAATCTTTTTCATAATTGCTTTTGTCTTTCTCCTAATCTTCTCTGGATACTTCCCGGCTGCCGAAGATTTGGTTGAGCGTTGCGCCCAGACGATAACCGGCGAGCGCGATTTGTTCTTCGGAGATATTGAACGCCATCTTTTTGTAATCGTCCGAAGGCATCTCGCCGAATTTCAAACTCGCCGGATAAACTTTGGTCGAAGCGATTTGAAAACCTTCTTGCTGCCACTCGTCAAATTTTCCGAGTTTCAGCCGATTTTGCATTTTCGCCGCTGGATATTTTTTCATTATTTCCTGAGCAATCGGCGGCAGATAATCCGAATCGCAGGCATCGCTCACACGCGGCAGGTTGCGCCCGATAATCGAATCCCAAAACCGATGCAGATTCAAACGGTCGTCGCCGGTCGCACTCTTCGGCGAAAGACTGAAAAGGTTGCCGCCCTGATCGCCTTTCGGATCATATTTCGTTACGCGCCCGGAATCGTGCAGCGGTTGATGAATGTCGCCGCCGACGTGCAGAATCCACGCCAGCGCAATCGCTTTGTCGGCATCGGAGCCTGCTGCGTCGCGCAAAACTTTGTCGAAAACGAACAATCGCTCGACGGCATTCTCTTCGTCGGATTTTAATTCGGTAACGAGTTCGACTTTGCCGTTATCATCGCGCCAGAAAGTGTCTTGATAATGCCAGTTGCCGTGATGATATTTGGCGTTGCGAACCTTGAACTTTTCGTCGCGCACGATGTCCGCCCAGGTCGAAGCAATCATAAAAAGCTCGCGCTCTTTGGCAGCGGCGGAACGCGAATCCTGCAAATAGAACACGCTCAAATCCGAATCCTCCGGCGCACTCAAAAGTATTTTTATCACCCGTTCACGTGCCGCCGGCGACAACTGTTCCCAAGCAATATACGTTGTCAATTTGTGTCCCGTATCGTCCCAAGCCGAAGCGGGAAAGACGAGAGCAGAACCGATCGCTGCCAAAAATAAAAATTTGATACACAGATTTTTCATTTAATTTTCTCCAGGAATTAACTATATAACCATTGGTGCTAGTGAAATTATAAGCTGAATTCAGCTAACGATAAATGCGAAAAACCGTTGTTATCAATATTCAAGCCGTTCCAAAGTTGGA
>JAYVGL010000283.1:0-13329 GCA_043772175.1 Pyrinomonadaceae bacterium
CGCGGCAAACGAAATCGGCATTTTCGAGATGACCGGCGAAGGCTTAATCGCCGTCGGCAATCCGTCCGAAGTCTTTTTGCAGGAGCGACCGGAAGGCGCAAGCGGTTCGGTTGTAACAGTTTGTATGGAAGGAACCAGACCGATGCTCGTCGAAATTCAGGCGTTAGTTTCCGGCACGAAATTTGGCACGGGCAGACGAATGGCGCAGGGTTTCGATTATAACCGAACTTCCCTTTTAATCGCTGTTTTAGAAAAAAAACTCGGCTTTCAACTCGCTAACGACGACGTTTTCGTTAACGTCGCGGGCGGGTTAGAAATTGACGAACCGGCGGCTGATTTAGGCGTGATCGCTGCAATCGCTTCGAGTTTCCGCAACCTGCAAATTCCGCCCGATACCGCAGTTTTTGGCGAAGTCGGCTTAACCGGCGAAGTGCGCGGCGTTCTCCAAGGCGAAGCCCGCGCCCGTGAAGCACAGACTTTGGGTTTTAAGAAATTGATTTTGCCGATGTCGAATAAAAAAGGTTTGGAAAAACTTTTAGGAATTCGCGTTGTCGGCGTGAAGAATTTGGAAGAGGCGTTGGACGAGTTGTTTTGATATGCGAGAAATCCTGACTCAAACTGACTTTAACAAAATGATTTTGCAGGACAAAGCAGTTTTATCTTTCTACCACGATTGGTCAAAATACTCAGCCGTTTATGGAATTCAGTATTTCAAAGAAGCAGATAATTTCTTTCACAATCAAAAGGCAGGGTCAAAAATAAACTTTTGGCTTGCTGATGTAAGCGGTGGAAATTCTCCGGCATTTTTTCTTCGTGATTGGATGGAGAATAACTTTGTTGAGTCAAATCTCATTGTCTGGGTAGCTGCGGGAAACCCTTCTGTAATTTGGTTGAATTTTTGACGAGCTTTAAACTGTGAATTTAGCGCATACATTTTGAAATGTAACGGCATTATCGAGAAAACAGTTAAGTATTTTAAATTATGAAAAAAATTGAACCGAAAGCCGGACAAGAATCAGTTCGGGATTATCTGCAAGTTTACCAAACTGTTTTCACGAAGTTAGAATTCTGAATTTTCGCATCGGTAGTAATCAACTCTAGATTCAAATGCCGCGCCGTTGCGGAAATCAAACGGTCGTGAAGTTCGGGAATGTCGATAATTTGCGCGGCGGTTTCGATGATTGTTTGTGTCAAAGGACTTTCACGAAAATTTGAATTTGTTTGCAGAAGATTCTTTACATCCTGCAAATTTATGCTGATACGTTGTTTTTCAGAAAGATAAAGAATTTCAGCAAAAACAATCGCGGGAATGTGAATAATCGTGTTCGAGTTTTCAGCGGAATCGAAAATTGCCTGCGAATCTGCGCCGAGCCGACGATTTTCCAAATAAACGATCAGCGCGACCGTATCGGCGACATATTCAGCGGAGAGGATAAACGGACTCATAATCGGCAAATTCCTCTTCTAAATGTTTCGCTTCAGATTCATCCAAATTGTCCAAATCTTCTTCGACAAGAGCGCGAAATTGTTCGTCTTCAAAACTTTTCGGATCAATGGCGCGACGGCGCACGAAATAAACGAAATCGGCAATTTCGCGCAAAGTTTCGGTTGGCAAGCCTTTAATGCCCGAAGCAATAATTTTTTCGTAACTCGTCGTTTCCATAAACTCAAACTCCGTTTGCATTTTAGCATAATTCAGTTGGAAACTTAGTCTTATGAAACAAATCGAACCAAAGGCGGGACAGGAGTCCGTCTGGGATTATCCGCGACCGCCGAAACTGGAACTGACGAACAAACATCTTAAAATCGTTTTCAACGGCGAAGTCGTCGCGGAAACGAATCGCGCTTTTCGTGTTTTGGAGACGAGTCATCCGCCGGTTTATTATTTTCCGCCGGAAGATGTGCGGATGGAATTTTTATCGGAAGCATCGGGCGCGAGTTTTTGCGAATGGAAAGGCAGCGCGGGTTATTATGATTTGCGAGTCGGCGACCAAAGCATCAAAAACGCCGGTTGGTTTTACGCGACTCCGACGCGCGAGTTTGCGGAAATTAAAGATTACATCGCGTTTTATCCGTCAAAACCGGACGCTTGTTACGTTGATGACGAATTGGTTCGGTCGCAGGAAGGCGATTTTTACGGCGGCTGGATTACGAAAGATATTGTCGGACCGTTTAAAGGCGGCGCGGGGACTTGGGGTTGGTAAATTCAGGGATGAAAGATGAACAAAACATTTTCCGATTCGCAACTTAAAAATATTTTTTCGAGGCTCGAAAAGTCAGATTCCGCCTTTCGCCCTTCGCCTCTCGCCTTCCGAAATCCCGTTCACGTCGTTTACGGCGGCGCAAATTTTTTTAAAGCCGACACGCCGCAGAAACTCGGCGCGGTCGCGCTCAAATCATTGGAAACTTACGCGCCGAATTTCGTCGAATTCGCCCGCGCAATGTGGCTGCCCGGAGCAGATTCTCTGCCGGTTTACGACGGTGCGGTCGAGAATCTGGAATTTCAATTGATCGGTAACGAGAAAAAAGCGAAATCCGAGAATTTTGCGGCTTATTTCTCGTGGACGGTTTACAATCGCACGATTGAAAAATTGAGCCGCGAACCGATTGAGGATTACCGCATTGATTTTGAAGACGGTTACGGATTTCGCACGGATGCGGAGGAAGATTCTCATTGCATTTCCGCTTCAAACGAACTCGCCGCTGCTTTTAAAGAAAGAAAAAACACGCCGTTTTGCGGTTTCAGAATTAAATCTTTCCAACCGGAGACATACAAACGCGCCGTTCGCACTCTGGATTTATTCTTGACGAATCTTTTGGAAAAAACCGGCGGAATTTTGCCCGCAAATTTCGTCGTAACTTTGCCGAAAATCACGCGAAAAGAAGAAGTCGAAATTTTAGTCGAGCTTTTGGATGAATTCGAGAAGCGCAGCGATCTCGAAAACGGCGCGATCAGAATTGAAATAATGATCGAAACGCCGCAGGCAATCGTCAGCGAAACGGGTGAAATCGCTTTGCGTTCGCTGGTCGAAGCCGGACGCGGGCGCGTTAATTCGGCACATTTCGGCGCGTTCGATTACACCGCGAGTTTCGGCATTTCCGGCATTCATCAGCATTTGCAGCACGATGCCTGCGTTTTCGCCAGACAAATGATGCAAATTTCGCTCGCGCCTTTGAACATCAGACTTTCCGATTCAGTAACGACTGAAATGCCGGTTCCGATTTATAAAAGCGAAGGTCTGACGAAAGAACAAACTAAAGGAAATGTTCGCGCCGTTCACGCGGCTTGGCGGAAACATTACAACAACGTCACTAATTCGCTTATCAACGGTTTTTATCAAAGTTGGGATTTGCATCCGGCGCAGTTGGCGGCGCGCTACGCGGCGGTTTATGCGTTTTTTCTCGAATCGAAAGATTCGCAGGGCAAACGGTTAAAAGGATTTATCGAAAAAGCGGCGCGCGCGAATTTAACGGGAAATGTCTTTGACGACGCGGCTTCGGCGCAGGGTTTGTTAAACTTTTTCATACGCGCTCTGAACTGCGGCGCGATGAACGAGGCGGAAGTTTTCGAGGCGGCGGGTTTGACGCGGGAGAAATTAAACCTCCACTCTTTCAGCCGAATTGTGGATAATCTTTGAAACTGATTTGATTTTCGTTTTCGATAATCTAGACAATTCTTCGCCAATCCGATAAATTCAAAGTTGTCTGACAAAACGCTGAGGTGGTGTAATTGGTAGCCACGCGGGTCTTAGAAGCCCGTGGCGAAAGCCGTACGAGTTCGAGTCTCGTCCTCAGCACCAATATTTTCAATTTGAAAGCAGTGAAAGATGTGTTTTATTCTTTCACTTATATTTAATTTTGTGAGCAAAACCGTCCAGCAAAACTTTTGACTGCAATCGAAAGTCCGCGTTTTCGTTATCAGGCTGAATTTTAGCACTTTGTAGATCGCCGGCTGTCACACTGAAAACTTCGCCGAAAAAAACTCAAATTCGACATTTACAATCAAAATAGTTATCCTTTTCTTGAACTAAATTAGAAGGAAAAGCCTTCATTGTCATCGTTTTTTCATAACAATACAAAGGCAGTTTTAACGAATGAATACCGAATTGATAGACGTTTCCCCGAGTCAGAAAACGATAAAAATAGAGATTGAAGCCGCCGAAGTGCGGGAAGTTTATAACAAAGTCAGCCGGAAGTTTGCCAAAGGCGCACAGGTTGACGGTTTCCGTCCGGGTTTCGCGCCGGTTGACGTGATCCGAACGCGCTATAAAGATCAGATCAAGTCGGAAGTTTTACAGGATTTGATTGCGCCGAAAGTCGCCGAAGCGATTCAGGAACACGACTTACAGCCGTTAGTCGAGCCGCATCTGCATCTGGAAGACGCGGAGAATGTCAAAGTCAACGGAACGGAGCCGATTGCGCTGTCAATTCACGTCGAGGTGATGCCGGAAATTCCCGTGCCGGAATATAAAAATCTGGAAGTTACGCGCCGCATTCGCCCTTTGTCCGACGACGAACTCGAAAATATGATTGACGAACGCCGCCAGGAATCGGCGACGCTGCTGCCCGTCGAAGATCGTGCGGCGGAAACGGGCGATA
Organism: Pyrinomonadaceae bacterium; assembly: GCA_043772175.1. Lineage (GTDB taxonomy): Bacteria > Acidobacteriota > Blastocatellia > Pyrinomonadales > Pyrinomonadaceae. The sequence continues at coordinate 4,600 of JAYVGL010000283.1, forward strand.
TGGTGATCGTTGATTTGGAAGGAACTTTCGCCGACGACACCGAAGCCGAACCGATTAAAGCCGACGATTTGGAAATAAAATTGGGCGACGACGTGATTGAAAAATCCTTTACGGAAAACTTGATCGGCGTGTCCGAAGACGACGAGAAGGAATTCACCGTCTCCTACCCGGAAGATTTCACGTCGCCGATGCTCGCCGGCAAAACCGTCAATTACAAAGCGAAAGTCAAATCGGTCGGCGCAATCGAATTGCCGGATTTAGATGACGAATGGGCGACGAGTTTGGATGAGGGCTACGAATCTTTACAAGATTTGCGCGGCAAGATGCGCGAAGAATTAGAATCAACGGCAAAAGCCGAAGCCGACAACGCCGTGCGCTCCGAATTGATCGGCAAACTCGTCGAAACGAACGAATTTGAAGTTCCGAAGTCGTTGGTTGAGATGCAGGCGCGAAATCTTTTGAATAATTTCGCGCAGGATATGGCGGGGCGCGGAATGGATTTGGATAAGATCGAGAAAGATTTCGTGCAGATGCTTTACACGCAGATGCAGGCGCAAGCCGAACGCGACGTGCGCGGCGCGATGCTTTTGGAAAAAGTCGCCGATCTCGAAAACGCGGAAGTTTCCGACGACGAAATCAACGAAGAAATCGAGCAGATCGCCGCTCATTATCGAACGACACCGGATGAAGTCAGAGATTCGATGGCGAAACAGCAGGGCGGCGAAGCCAACATTATTAACAATTTGCGAACGCGCAAAGCCGTCGAAGCGTTGGCTGCCAACGCGAAAATTACTGACGGCGAATGGGTTGATCCGAGTCAGCCGCCGTTGCCGGAAACGGCGGAAGGAACGGCGGCTGACGAAATCGTAACCGAAGAGACTTCGACAACTGAAGAAAAACCGGCGAAGAAAACTGCCAAACCGAAAACCGTAAAGGCGAAAGTCGAAGAAACCGAAGAGAAAGCCGAAAAGGAAATCGGCAAAAAAAGAGTAAACAAATAAAATTATTCTGGGCGATTTGCAAAATCAGAGATAAGTTGTAGAATAAACATCGAAATCGGCAATAGCTTATATTTCAACAGTTATCTGCGCCGAGTTAAACTTATTTCTAAACAAACCGCCCGAACATTAAGAGAGAGAAAATTATGCTAGTTCCAATGGTAGTCGAGCAAACTTCGCGGGGCGAACGGGCGTTCGATATTTATTCGAGACTGTTGAAAGACAGTATTATCTTTATCGGCACACCGATTGACGATATGGTTGCCAATTTGATCGTCGCTCAACTTCTGTTCTTGGAAGCGGAAGACCCGGAGCGCGACATCAATTTGTATATCAATTCGCCCGGCGGTTCGATCACGGCGGGAATGGGAATTTACGACACGATGCAGTTCATCAAAAACGATGTCACAACGATTTGCGTCGGACAGTGCGCTTCGATGGGCGCACTGCTTCTGACTGCCGGGACGAAAGGCAAGCGTTTTGCTTTGCCGCATTCGCGCATTTTGATTCATCAGCCGTCGGGCGGCGCGTCCGGTCAGGCTTCGGATGTCAAAATTATGGCGGAGGAAATTCTGCGGATGCGAGAGATGACTTCCCGAATCATAGCGCACCACAGCGGACAGGCATTCGATCAAGTCGAACTCGATGTCGAACGCGACCGCATTATGTCGCCGGTGCAAGCCAAAGAATACGGACTGATTGACGAAGTGATCGAACACCGGGAAAAGTAAAGAGTCTGTAGGGTCTGGGGAGTTTAGAGAGTCCAGGGAGTAGAAAGTCAGATAAATTGACTCTCCGAACTTCTTAGACTCTCCAAACTCCCTGGACTTTCTGAACTCCCTAGACTCTCCAAACTCCAAATGATAAGAAGACCCGAAGAAATCCTGCGCTGTTCGTTTTGCGGTAAATCGCAGAACGAAGTCAAAAAGCTGATTGCCGGACCGAGCGTTTATATTTGTAACGAATGTATAGACATTTGTAACGAAATTATCAACGACGACGAGCAGACGGAGACGGCAAACGTGCGTTCGACGCTGCCGAAACCGCAGGAGTTGAAAAACTTTCTGGACGAATACGTCATCGGTCAGGACGAAACGAAAAAGCGTTTGTCGGTCGCCGTTTACCAGCATTATAAACGAATCGAGATGGCGAAAATCCGTCCCGACATCGAACTGCAAAAATCCAATATCCTTCTAATCGGTCCGACCGGAACGGGGAAAACGCTGCTCGCGCAAACTTTAGCCAGAATTCTGAGCGTTCCCTTCTGCATCGTTGACGCGACGACTCTGACCGAAGCCGGTTACGTCGGCGAAGATGTCGAAAATATCATCCTTCGACTTCTGCAAGCCGCCGGCAATGATGTCGAAAAAGCCCAGACCGGAATTATCTACGTTGACGAGATTGATAAAATCTGTCGTAAAGACGACAATCCTTCGATCACCCGCGATGTCTCCGGCGAAGGCGTTCAGCAGGCACTTCTAAAAATTCTCGAAGGCACGATTGCGAACGTCCCGACTAACGGCGGACGCAAACATCCGCAACAGGAATTTTTGCCGGTTGACACAACGAATATTTTATTCATCTGCGGCGGCGCGTTCATCGGTTTGGATAAAGTCGTTGACCGGCGTTTTCGCAACAAATCACTCGGCTTCCAGGCGGAAGTCAAATCGAGCAAACAGCGGCAGGACGAAGCGATTGCCAATCTCGAACCGGAAGATTTGATCCATTACGGTTTGATTCCCGAGTTCGTCGGACGACTTCCGGTTTTAGGAACATTAACCGAACTCGACGAAGCCGCACTCGTTCAAATTCTGACCGAACCGAAAAACGCGCTTATCAAACAGTATCAGCGCAAATTCGAGTTCGACAACGTCCGTCTGAAATTCACCGACGATGCACTCAAAGCCATCGCCAAACAAGCGCATCACCGCAAAGTCGGCGCACGCGGACTGATGATGATTCTCGAAGAAATTCTGCTTCAGCCGATGTATATTCTGCCGTCGCAAAAGCGCGTCAAGGAATTAATCATCACCAAAGATATGGTCGAACGCAAAGCACCGGCATTGGAAGTCATCCGCGAACTGGATGAAGCAGCGTAAAAGTTAAAAGCATATTGTAAAATAAAAAAGGGACGAGCTTTATAAGTCGTCCTTTTTTATTTGTCAGGTAAAGAAATGGTAGAAGCGGCAGAAACTTTTCAAAAACATTTGGTAAACATTGAGAATGGCGACTTTTTCGAGGGCGACAAGATGATCTTGAAAAAGATCGCAAGCCATTGTCTTTCGATCCTGAATTAAAAATTCGCCAGTTCGCAAATCAGCATTTCAATTTGCAGGCGCGAGCCAGATGTTCCGCCGCCGCCGCTTGAGGTTTTGATTGCTACGTCCGCTTTGGCGATGCGATGCATAATCCAGGTTAATTTTTCGGTTTCGATGCGGCGCGCCGTCGCCAGAAAATCTTCCTGTTTGCCGTAAGGCAACCGTAAAATGCGGGCGACTTCCCTCCTTTCGACACCGTTTCGCATCAGTTCTTTTGACATAAAAAGTCTTCGGAAATTGCTGGCAATCAAACCTAAAAGCATCAAAGGTTCTGCGCCGTCGTCCAAGATTTTTTTCAGAATTTGCAAAGCGCGGACTTTGTTTTTTGCCAGCAGGCTGTCGGTTAAATCGAAGTTGGAAATCTCCCGCGAGTTCGGAACCAACTTCTCGACCAGATCGAAAGTTATCAGTGCGTCGGGCAAAGCGGCGACGGCTAACTTTTCGATTTCGTTCGTCAGACGGCGGACGTTATTGCCGACCAAGCCGACCAGATGGCGCAGAGCGCGTTCCTCCGCTTCGACGTGTAAATCTTTCAGTTTCGTTTTCGCCCAGTTGATTAATTCGCCGTCTTCCAATTCCTTAAACTCGACCGCCGTGCTTTTTTCGAGCAGCAGTTTAGCGACTTTGCGGCGTTTGTCCAACTCATTGGCGACGAAAATCACCACGGAGGTTTCCGAAGGACGATTGAGGTACGCGGCTAAACTCGCTTCGTCGTCTTCCTTTAAATTATCCTTCGCGCCGGTCGCCGACACGACGACATCGGTAACTTTGACGACGCGCCGCGCTGAAATCATCGGCAATTGTTCCGCCGCGCCAAGCGCGTGCTGCACGGGCGAATTACCCAAACTAAATTCCGTTTCGTTGAACTCGCGCAGCGAGGAATCCGCTAAAACCAAATCGGTAATCGCCTTCGCCGCCAAATCGCGCAAATAAGTCTCCGCGCCGAACAGCAAGTAAACCGGCGCAAATTCGCGTTTTTTTAATTGACCGCGTAAATCTTCGCGGCTGAGAATGTTCATAGATTACTTATCGTCTTTCACGCCGAGACCGTTGACGATGGTCGAGACGACCGATTCGGCGAAGGCTCGTGCGATTCGTTCGACCGCCGGGTCTTCTTCGTTGAAAAACGAACGCGGGTCTTCTGAAAATTCAAAAGAATCGCGGAAGATAAAATTCTGGTTGTCATAGAGAATTTTATTTTCCTTCAAATCTCGAATCGTTACGGCGACCACCACCGTTACTTCGTAAACCCTGGCGCGACCGTCGCGGTCAAGCAGAACGCCGGAAAAATTGAAGTTACGAATCGTGCCTTCGATCACGGCATCGGCGTTATCCGTCGAGCCTTGCACTTTCAAACCGCGCCCGCGTTTGATGATTTCTTTAGTAACGGCTTCGGTAAAACGCGATTCGACGCGATAACGCGCACCGGCGACTTCAAATTGAAACGCCGGAACAGCAACGGTCTTGATATTTTTCGGCAAACCCGAATTAGTTACGGGTTTGTAGCATTCGGTGAAGCCGGAAACCGTTAGAAACAGAGCGACAACGGCAAAAAATTTGATGGTTTTCATAATTCACCTTTTATTCTATCAACAACTTTCAATGTTTCAACCGTCGCTCTGACATCGTGAACGCGGACGATTTTCGCGCCGTTCCAGACGGCAATCGCCGCGCTCGCCAGACTTCCCTGCAATCTTTCGTCGGGTGGCGCGGCGTTCAAAATTTTCCCGATAAAGGATTTGCGCGAAGTTCCGACGAGCATCGGATAAATTGAAAATTCGTCGGTTAAAATTTTTAATTTCGCAAGCAATTCTAAGTTTTGTTCGAGCGTTTTGCTGAATCCGATGCCGACATCGAGCGCGATGTTTTCTCTTTTCACGCCGTAATTTTCGACTGTTTGCAGGCATTGGCGGAAACCTCTCGAAACTTCGTGCAGGATATTTTCAACCGCTTTTAGCCGGTGCATCGTCTCGAATTCACCCCGCGAGTGCATCAAAATCAAACCCGAATTCGTTTTCGCCGCGACTTCGGCGATTCGTTCGTCAAAACGCAAACCGGAGATGTCGTTGATGATTTCCGCGCCGGCTTTGACGGCTTTTTCGGCGACTGCGGCTTTGCTCGTATCAATCGAGACCGGCACGTCGAAGCGTTCGACAATCTTTTCGATAACGGGAATGACGCGGCTGATCTCTTCATCCGCCGAAATTTGCCGACTGTCGGGGCGCGTTGATTCGCCGCCGATGTCGAGAATATCCGCGCCTTCTTCGATTAGCTTTTCGGCTTGTTTTAAGGCTTCGTCAACCGAAAAAAACCTTCCGCCATCGGAAAAACTATCCGGCGTTACATTTAAAATCGCCATCACCAAAGTTTTTCCAAGCGTTAATTTGCGCCGCGACGTTTGCCAGAACATAAATCAATTAAACGCAAAGAACGCCGCAAACGCAAGGATTTTTGCTTCGGAACGGATGATAATTGAAATTCGGAGAATAAATTTGAAGCTGTGTTGAAACCGGCGTTTGTCCTGCGCGGTTAATTGATTACGCGCTTTAAAATCAGAAAGATTTCACCCGATCAGTTCGCCGCCGGCATCTGTCGTGCAACCGTAACATTGTTGAATCTGACGATGCGGCTGATGCGGCGCGAAGCGGGAATGCCGCGCTCCAGTCCGCTTCGCGCTTTCATTTTGGCCCGACGCGCCTGACCAATTTATCAAAGCGCGAACTGACGCGCAAGTTGTCAAAGCGCGGGTCGGCGACAATCCAGAGCATCCACAGGTCGTGCTTTTCGAGCGCGTTTTCCAGATAAAAAAAGGCTTTGTCCGGCTCGTTCAACGCGGCGTAAAGTGCCGCCAGGTGAGTCGGCGAAACAAAATGCTCGCGGCTTTCAGCAACAATCTTCGCGGCTGTTTCGAGCGCGTTTTTTCGGTCGCCCGCAAGCGCGTAAGCGTAGCCAAGCCATCGCCGGGCAAGTTCGCCGTGCGGTTCGGCGCAGGATTTTTTCATATTCGACGACGGCTTCGGCGGCTCTGCCCGTTTGTTCTAAAACCCAGCAACGCATCCACGCGGCGACGAAAAAGCGCGGATAGACGGCGGGAACTTTCTCACATTCTTCGATTACCTTCTGATATTTTCGCGCCAGAAAATAGGCAATCGTCAAAATGTGGTGGTTAAGCAAACTCATCGGCTCGATTTCCCGCGCCCGCCGCAAATAAGTTTCAGCTTCGGCGGAGCGGCGTTGGAACATAAAAACCTGTCCGAAATAATTGTTGGCGTAGCCGTAATACGGATTGAGTTCGAGAAATTTTCGTAAATTCCGTTCCGCATCCGTAAAATTCCAATCGCAAACCAAATCAACAAAGCCCGCCGCCGCGTAAAATTCCGCCGAATTTGAATTTAAGTCGGCGGCTTGCCGGAGCGCGGCTTTCGCCTTCGGAAAATTTTCGGCGGGCGTGTGCCGACCGGTAATCGCTTCGTTCACCGATTGCTCGGCGAGCGCGGCGTAAGCAGGCGCGAAAGCGGCATCGAGCAACACGGCTTCTTCCAAAAGAGCGCGTGATTTGATCAAGTCCGTCGGCGAAATTTGTTGGAAATGATAACGCGCCAGTTGATAGGCTTGATAAGCGTTGACGGGTTCGGAAATCGGAGTTTGATTATCGTCGGTTTCGGATCGTTCATCGGTTCTCAAATCGGTTGATGCCGGAGAGATGCTCCGCCGCTCCAGTTTTTCTTCAAAAGTCAGATTTTCCCGCAAATACTTTAAATCGGCGAGCAAGTCTTTCATCGTTTAATAACGCTGATCCGCGTTTTTGCGAAGCGTTTTAAACACGATTTTTTGCAGTTTGTCCGGCACCGCTCCGATAAAATGCGTTAAGAGCAACGGCTCGGCGTTGAGAAGATTGGCAAAAGTTTCGGAAACCGAATCACCCGCAAACGGCGTTCGTGCCGTTATCATTTCGTAAATCACCGCACCGAAACTAAAAACGTCCGTCCGCTCGTCAATCCGCTCGCCTTTTGCCTGTTCAGGCGACATATAGTTAACCGTCCTCATTATCAAGCCTTTTGCCGTTTCGTTTTGTCGGGCGGTTTCGGTTTCTAATTCGATAATTGCCTGTTTCGGCGGAACGAGTTTCGCCAAACCGAAGTCGAGAGTTTTCACATAACCGTCCGGGCGCAACATTATATTTTCCGGTTTGATGTCGCGGTGGACGAGATGCGCTTGGTGCGCGGCGGAAAGTGCGCCCGTGATTTGAATTGAAATGTCGAGAATCTCCGACAATCCGAGCCTCGATTCACAGATGATTTCACACAGAGTTACGCCTTCGATGAACTCGCTGACGATGTAATGCACGTCTTCCGTTTCACCGAATTCGTAAATTCGTCAAAATGTTCGGATGATTCAAAGCCGATGCCGCTTTCCCTTCCGAGATAAACCTATTCAAATTCGATTCGTGTCCGCTGAACTTTTCGCTGAGAATCTTAACGGCGACCTGACGGTCCAGTTTTTTGTCTTTCGCCAGATAAACCTCGCCCATTCCGCCCGCGCCGATTTGTTCGATAATCTCTTAATGCCCTAAACATTTACCCGTTTTAAGTTTTTCTGTTTCAGCTTCAATCGCGCCTGCAACTTTAACGACGGCGGGCGTTTCCATAAAACTTTCCGCGCTGTCGAGCGACGACAAAAGCGATTCGACTTCGGCGATCAGAGTTTTATCAACACCACAGGCTTCGTGAACGAACTTTCGGCGTTCGACGGGTTTGTGCTGCAACGCCGAATCGAAAATTTCTCTGACTTTTTGCCAGTTGTCATCAGCCATTTCTTTTTAGTTCAAGGTTCAAGATTCAAAGTGGTTTTGAAGCTAAAGTCCATTTACAAATTTCAATTCAACCCAAAACCTTGAATCTTGAATCTTGAACCGTGAATTTACCGCGTCAATTCACGGTGCAGCCAAGCCTTCGCCATTTGCCAATCGCGTTTGACGGTTGATTCGGACACGCCCAAAACTTCCGCCGTTTCGACGATATCCAAGCCGCTGAAAAATCTGAGTTCGACGATTTTTGCCAGATGCGCTTCTTTTTCGGCAAGGCGGTTTACGCCTCGTCGAGAGCGAGCAAATCGAAATCGGTTTCGCTGACGCTGATCGTCAAAGCGTTTACCAGCGGCAAATCGCTGTTCACGCCGCCGTGTTTGATGCGATGTTTGCTTTTGGCGTAATCAATTAAAATCCGCCGCATCATCGTAGCGGCAACGGCGAAGAAGTGCGAGCGGCTTTTCCACGCGACCGATTTTTGTTGGTTGAGTTTGAGATAAGCCTCGTGACCAGAGCGGTGGTTTGCAGCGTGTGTCCGCCGCGTTCCTTACGCAAAAAACGATGCGCCTGCCGGTGCAGTTCGGCATACGCGATTTTGAGCAGAGCG
>JAYVGL010000284.1:0-4354 GCA_043772175.1 Pyrinomonadaceae bacterium
TCCAACAAAATTCTCAAAGTCATCAACGTCTCCAATCCGGCGAGCGCGGTTTTTGTCCGTGACATCAACCCGACCGAAACCGTCTGGGTTCACGCGATGCACATTCGCGGCAACCGTCTGTTCACGTCCGGCTGGGGAAGTTCTTCGGCTCGCGGCAGAACGGAAATTTACGATATTACGAACATCGGAACGCAAGCCCCGACGCTGCTCGGATTTCTTGAAGACACTACTTCGACGACCGCCGGCAACAGTATGCACAGCAGTTGGTCGAGCGAAGACGGCAATTATCTTTACAGTTGCCGCGAAACCAGCAACGGCAACGCCGATTTGCGAACTTATAACATCACCAATCCGGCACAGCCGCTTTTGGTAAACAGACTGGGAATGAACGATTTAGGATTAAATGCCACGTCGCCGCACAATCCGGTCGTAATGGGTAATTATTTATACGTTTCGTGGTATGAAGCCGGTATGCAGGTTTTCGACATTTCAAATCCCGCCGCGCCGCGCCGCGTCGGTCAATACGATTCCTATCAAGCCGCGCGCGTCGAACCCGATGCCGCTTCAAAATCACTGATTGACGAACCTTGGGATATGGTCTGCGGCATTGCCGAACGAAGCGGAAGTTTGCCGACCGGCTACGACGGCAATTGGGCGGTTTTTCCTTTCCTCGGTCAAAACAAAGTTCTGATGGGCGATTTGAAAAACGGTCTGCTGATCGTTGACGCGAGTAAAATCAATCAAACGGTTAAAAATCGCGTGTCGGATTTTGACGGCGATAACAGAACGGATTTTTCGACTTACACGCCGAATACGGGTTTGTGGCAGGTCGAAAATAGTTCAAATAATGCGGCGACCGCCGTGAACTTCGGCGCAAATACCGACAAAATCGTTTCAGGTGATTACGACGGCGACGGCAAAACGGATGTCGCCGTTTATCGCCCGTCGAGCGGCATCTGGTATATTTTGGGCAGCACCGCCGGATTTCGCGCAATTCCGTTCGGGACTTCCGAAGATATTCCGGTAGAGGCTGATTACGATGCCGACGGCAAAACCGATGTCGCAGTTTTTCGACCGTCAACCGGCGCGTGGTATTTGCAGCAAAGCACGCTCGGCTTTCGCGGCGTGAACTGGGGCGCGAGCGGTGACAAAGTGTTGACAGGTGATTACGATGCCGACGGCAAAGCCGATTTGGTCGTGTTTCGCCCTTCAAACGGAGCCTGGTATATCCTGCAAAGTTCTTCGAGTTTGATGTTGGCGCAGCAATTCGGACTCGGCACCGACAAACCTCTTTCCGGCGATTTTGACGGTGACGGAAAATCGGATTTCGCGGTCTTTCGACCGTCCGACAACAACTGGTATATCTTGAATTCGGCGAATAACTTGCTGACGGCGATCAGATTCGGCGCGGCAACCGACGTTCCGATTCCGGCAGATTATGACGGCGACGGCAAAACCGATGTTGCGGTTTTCCGACCGGAAAACAACAATTGGTATCTTCTGAACAGCACGAACAACGCGTTTTCCGCCCGCACTTTCGGTCGGAGTGGCGATACGCCTTCGCCGACTTCCGTTCAGCCGTAAATATTAAAAATAACAATCAAATACGTCCGAAGTCATTCGATAAACTTGACTTCGGACTTTTTGCTTTTATGATAGGCAAATATGAAATTACTGCTGACTATTCAAACAGGCTCTTTGTCCGGTCGAAATTACGAATTAACGACGGGTTTTTTAACCGTCGGGCGCGGCGAAACCTGCGCGGTCAGATTCGATCCGCAGACCGAGCGAATCGCTTCCAAACAGCACGCCTACATCGAAAAAAAAGCCGACGGATTTTATTTGATTGATAATCAAAGCACGAACGGAACTTTGCTGAACGATCAGAAAATTCAAACCGCCCGACTCAAATCCGGCGATTACATTCAATTCGGCAGAAACGGTATCGGCGCGGCGGTGTCCATCGCCGCCGATTCTTATTTCAGCGAACCGACAATTCTGAAACACGATATAAATATTCCGCAAATCATCCAAAACGCCCGGACGGAACAAATCAAAATGCCCGCCGACTGGCAGAGTTCGATCAATGGATTAAGCGTCGGACACATTCAACAGCCGACGGCGCAGACATCGAACTCCAATACTATTTTCGCGGCGATTGCCATCATCGCCATTTTGTTTTTATCATTCATCGTCAGCCTTTTGATGTTCGCCAGCGTCGGTGTCGGCGCGGCGATCATCGCTTCGGTCATCGCGTTCGTGCCGGCGGCGTTTTACGTTCTACCGCTGATCTGGCTTGACCGATACGACCCGGAACCGCCGTGGCTACTGGCGTTGGCGTTCGCCTGGGGCGCACTCGTGGCGGTGATCGTGTCGTTTATCATCAACACCGTTCTCGGAGCTATTTTGGGAAATACTTTCGGTGCGGTCGTGTCCGCGCCGATTTTTGAAGAAGGTTCGAAAGGTTTAGGCGTGATTTTACTGCTCGTATTTTTTAGAAAATACTTTGACGATATTCTGGACGGAATAATCTTCGCCGGTGTCATCGCGCTCGGCTTTGCGACGGTTGAAAACGTCCTTTATTACGGCAAGGAAATCGCTCAGGGCGATGCGGAGCGTTTGAAATTCGTCTTCATCGCACGGGGAATTTTCTCGCCTTTTGCCCACGTCACCTTTACCGCGATGACGGGAATCGGCTGCGGCATCGCCCGCGAATCGCACAATCTGGCAATTCGTCTGATATTTCCGGTTCTCGGATACGTTTGCGCGGTTTTACTCCACGCTTTCTGGAACGGAATGCTGACTTTCGCGGGTGCAGGCGCACTAATCGGATATATTATTTTAGAAGTGCCGTTCTTTCTTTTGTTCGTCGGATTTGCTTTTTATACGATGTATCGGCAAAACAAAATTTTGAAGGATATGCTGGCGATTGATGTCATTCGCGGAACGATTCCGCCGGAACATCTGAAGATCGCAACGTCGGCTTTTCGCAGTTCGTTCTGGATTCTGGAAAGTTTATTCAGAGGGAAATTTAAGGCGCGAAGCAGTTATATCAGGGCAATCGGCAAACTCGGTTTGTCATATTGGCACATTCAACGCGCCACCGCCGCGCAGGGACATACGGGAAGTTTTCAGCAGAATCCGCTTTTGCGTGATGAAGTCATTAAGTGGCGCGATAAAGTTGATTAAAACAAAAAACGAGCCGGAAAAATTTAATTTTTCCGGCTCAAAAGTTTATTAAACTAAAGTTCATTAGCATCTGCCCAAAAGCCAAAATACCAGAACAAAAATAATAATCATTGAAACGAGACCGCCGCCGAACTTCCAAGCCGCCGCGCCTGCTACTAAGCCTTTAAGTAAGTCACCCATCGCTCTATTCTCCTTAACTTTGAATTAAAAACATACGCTGATGTTTGTTTGATTTCTAAGTTTGCAAACGATGTGCCAGTCGGGTTTTGTATTGATTTGGCATCTGTAAATCGTGATTTTGCTTTCCGTTTTCAAATAGTTTAACTTGAAAACAGACGTTAAAATTATGGATTTTGAAATCAGCGAAGAACAACAAATGGTGCGAAATGCGGTCGGCGAATTCGCTCGAAACGAAATCGCGCCGGTCGCCCGCGAATACGACGAAGCCGAAAAATTTCCGCGAAAACAACTCGAAGGTTTAGCCGAATTGGGACTTTTGGGAATGATTATTCCCGAAGAATACGGCGGCGCGGGATTCGATTCGGTTTCTTACGCGCTCGCTTTGGAAGAAATCGCCAAAGCCGATGCGTCGGTCGCCGTCATAGTTTCCGTGACGAATTCGGTTTGCTGTTACCCGATTTTAAGTTTCGGAACCGAAAAGCAAAAACATCAATATCTCGTGCCGCTGGCAAAAGGCGAAAAGCTCGGCGCGTTTTGTTTATCGGAACCGCAAGCCGGCAGCGACGCAACCGGACTGAAAACTCGCGCCATCGAAGACGGCGATTTTTACGTTTTAAACGGCACAAAATCGTGGGTCACGAACGGTTCGGAAGCCGAAGTTTTCATCGTGATGGCGATTACGGGCGAGCGCGACGGCAAAAAAGAAATCACGTCTTTTATCGTCGAAGGCGGCTCGGAAGGTTTTACCGTCGCCTCGCACGAACACAAAATGGGACAACGCGCTTCGCAAACCAACGAAATGAGTCTGATTGATGTCAGAGTTCCGAAATCGAATGTTTTGGGCGGCATCGGCAACGGAATGAAAGTCGCTTTCGGCAGTCTCGACAACGGCAGGATCGGCATCGCGGCGTTATCGGTCGGCATCGCGCAAGCCGCGCTCGATGAAGCGGCAAAATACGCCAAAGACCGCACTGCGTTTGGCAAA
>JAYVGL010000285.1:0-7696 GCA_043772175.1 Pyrinomonadaceae bacterium
CGGACTGTGGAATACACTAAAACTGAAGATATTAGATTACAAACTATGTTTTGCAAAGATAATTTCTTACGCTTAATTTCTACTCAAGACTGAGGTTAAGGAAGATAAGTTCAATGTTGTCGAACGCGGCAAACTTCAAAGAGTAGCAAAAAAATGTATGAAAAAGAAAAACAGCCGAAAGCCTTGCGCCTTCGACCGTTTTCCTTTTTCGCCGGAAAGTTTTTAACGAGCCGCGTTCGCGTTCATATTGGCGTTGCGCGACGAATCGGTCGTTTGCGCCGGATCGCGCATTCCGCTCGTATGACACCAGCCGGTTTTGTGTCCGAGATTAACCGCGCCGGGAAGCTGTCCGTAAGCCTTTTCGGTTACGCCGTCTTCCGGGTCGCCTAAAAATAAATCGGTCGCCAGACTGCAATAATCGTAGCGATACCAAACATCGGTGAACGAAGTCGTGTGATAGTAAACTTTCGCCCGCGCCCAACTCGGAATATTCGCCAGCCACGCTGCCGATCCCGAATATGTCAAATCATTATTTGTGCCGCAGCCCGCCCCGAAAACGCTGCCGATTGCCGCTAAATTCCCTGCCAGTGCCGTTCCCTGAAACGGAGTCCCGACCGATTGAATCAAGCGCGTTCCGGTTGCGTAATCCAGACCGCTCCAGTAATAAGTGTATAAATGAAGCGAAGCCGCCCCGCCCTGACTGTGCGCGACGATCCCGAACGACGGCAGATTTGCGCCGAAATCCCGGATTCTCTGCGCGAATTGATCGTGCGAACGGTTTTGATTCAAATCCAGAAACTTCACGTAACCGGTAAATTGTCCGGCGGCGGCGGGCGCGTTCCAGACATCGCCCGAACAATAGCCGTGAACGAGCATCAGTTTTCCGCCGACCGCGTTCGAGACGGCGGGCGGCGCGACACCCATTCGCATTTCGTCCGAGATTTCGCCGCTGAAACCGCTTCGCAAATCGTCGGAAATCGGCAAAGGCGGTAGCGCAATCGCGTCTTTCGTCCCGATGACAGCGAGCGAATCGGCGTTCTGGACGCGGACGTTTCGCAATTGGTATTCGCTTTCCAAACCGGAACGCAAAAGCCATCGCGCATCGAGGTTGAGCGGCAGAACCACGCGGTTTTTGCCGCTGGATTTTTCTGCCAGACTCATTCCGCCAAGCCACGCGGCGGCTTTCGATATGCCGTCCGCATCGCGTCCCCAAATTTCGGCGTGAACGATAACTTTGCTTCCGGGGCGTAAATTTCGCGCCGCCAAATTGATTTCAAAGCGCGTCCCGTCAATTGATGCGACCGCCGCGCCGCCGTCGAAATCCACGCGGCGTTCGGCGACTTCGATCAGATGCTCGCCGGTTCTGATAAATTCCGCCCCGCTCGCGTCTCTGCCGGACACACTGATTTGCGCGACGAATCTGCCCGCCAGACGCGGCACGAACGCGCCGCCGAAAACGCCGTCGCCCGCCAGATTATCGCCGTGTGCGCCGTCGTCGAACAGAGGCGTTCGCAGAATCGCGCCGGACGGCGTTTCGATGCGAGCGTCCGCCGCGTCGATTTTTCCCGCGTAAAGCGTTTCGTCCGCGCTGTTTGACAGCGAGGCGATTAGCCCGATATTATCGCCGCGCACCGTCTCCAAAGTGTTGACGTAAGAGTAAAGCCGCAGATTCGATTCGTTTGCCGCGACCAGAAAACCGCCGCCCGCCGTGCGGTTCGTATTGATTTCGACGCGCATCACGCCCGCGCTCAGATTTTTGAAACTCAGAATTTCGGCGGGAAATTTTTCGCCGTCCAAACCGTAGAAATCTTTCGTGATTTCGACGGCGGGCGATAACGCGCCACTTCGCAGATCAACGAAATCTTCGTTCGGCAAAGCGATTTTAACGCTCCACTGCCCGCTCGAAGGCGACAACAGCAAAAGCCGGAAATCGGCGGCGTTCTCGACCGGAATCGAAAAACGCTGTGCGCCGCGTTCGCCGGCAACCGCCAGCATCGCGGTTTTCGATTTCACCCCCAAGTCAGCCGGATTCGGCAGACGCATTTGCGGAATTTCTTCCGCCGCGCCCGCTAGATTTTTGAAATCACGCGGCGTTAAATTGCTTTTTTGCGCCGCCGCCAGGTTGGTCAGACACATCGCCAGCAGAACGGCGACGATTAATTTTAGTTTCGGAATTCGCATTAACGGTTCTCCAGATATTTTTAGAATGTAGAAAAAAACCACTGAATAAAAATGCGGAATGGAATCGAATAAAAAGTATTTCGATTATAAATTCGATTCGTTGAGAAAGCAACGAATCTTCGATACAATTCAAGCAATCTGTTTGAAAACTTTGAGGTTCAGGATTTAAGATTCAGGATTTAGGATTCAAAATTTGAGATTCAAAAGCAAAACTTTAAATCCTGAATCCTGAATCTTAAATCCTGAACCCCGTCCGAAAATCTTCGGATGGCTGGGCGGTAAACAAATTATGATGAAATCAATAAAATACACGACTTTTTTGTGCGCTCTGGCGGCATTTTCGGCTGCCTGCGGAACACCGACGAATACGAATACCAACGCGAACACCGGCGCGAATCGCGGCGGCACAAACGTCTCGACGAACGCGGCGAATACCAATTCCTCCGCGTCTGCCACACAAACTTTAACGGAAGCTCCGCGTCCGACAAAAATCGAGGCGCAGATGAAAGAGCGCGGCGAACAGGATGCCGCCGCCCCGACTTTGAGCGTCGTCGAGCCGAAAAATAATTCGACCGTGACGAGTTCGACCGTTAAAGTCAAATTAAATTTGTCCGGCGATTTGAAAGGCTACAAACCGATGAAAGATATGGCGACCGGGATGGGCAATCACATTCACATCATTCTCGACAACCAGCCGTATGAAGCGTATTACAATCTCGAAAGCGAATTTGAACTGCGAAATGTCGCGGACGGCGAACATACTCTGCGGTTTTTCCCCTCGCGTCCCTGGCACGAAAGCTATAAAAACGCGGGCGCGTTTCAGATGGTAAAATTCACCGTCAAAGGCGGCGACGCGAACGCGAATAAACCGGCGACGACCAACGCCAATCAAGCGATGTCGAATGCCAACGCTTCGCGGCTTACCGAAGGCAAAGAGGTCAAAGAATCAACGGCGGGCAATGTTGACGCGGCGAAACCGCTTTTAACTTACAGCCGTCCGAAAGGCGACTACAAAGGCGCAGACGGCGACGCGATTATGATTGATTTTTGGCTTTCAAACGCCGAATTGCAGGGCGATGGCGGCGAATACCGGGTGAAATATGCGGTTGACGGCGGCGAAGCAAAATATATTGATAAATGGTCGCCGATTTGGTTGAGCGGCTTTGCCGGCGGCAAGCACACGATCAAACTCGAACTCGTGGACAAAATCGGAAACCTCGCCGACAACGGAGGCTATAATTCGACGACCCGCGAATTTACGGTGGAAAAGTGAGCAAGGAGAAATTAAAAATTAAAAACGAGAAATGAAGAGTGAACAAATAATTCAAAATCGTCCGCCGAATACTCTTTCATTTCTCGTTTTTAATTTTTAATTTTTAATTTCTCATCCTCCCGCCATTCGGGAATTTGCCGCGCCGCGCCGATTTTCTGCACGTAAATCGAAGAACCCTGAACGCGCACGACTTCGACTTTTTCGCCTTCGATTAACGCCGCGTCGCCGTCAGCCGGAAACGCCGTCCAAACCGAACCGTAAACTCGCACCGCCGCTTCCTGAAGTGCGCCTTTGCTGGCAATCGTCACCGTCCCGATTTGACCGGGCAAAGATTCCATCCCCATTTTTATATTATTGTCGCCGTCCAGAAAAGAGCGCGAAAAAATCGTCCGCGACATCACGGTCAAAGCGACGGAGACCGCCGCGAAAATCAAAAACTGCACCGCGTAGCCGAACCCTAAAAAACCCGCCAAAGCCGCCGCCAAAGCCGCGATGCCAAACCAGAACAACACGAATCCGAGCGTGAAAATCTCGGCGACGATTAAAATCACGCCCAAAATCACCCACAAAATCCACGCCGTCTGTTCCATTTTTATTCACCGAAAATTTCTTTTCCGCTCAATAGTATTACAGTTAATAAAAGGTTTGTCATTTCGTTTTCAAAAATTATCCTTTGCAACTTCCGACGCTCTCGTGTTAGTCTTTTTCTCGTGCTTGGGTGGCGGAATTGGTAGACGCACAGGACTTAAAATCCTGTGTCCGTAAGGGCGTGCGGGTTCGATTCCCGCCCTAAGCACCATTAGTTTTTCCGTAAATAACCGGATTTACTCAAGTTCAATCATTACTTGAGTGAATTCGGTTATTTACTTAACTGATTTTTTGCCAACGAATGCCGAACAATTCAATGGACGGGCAGGTGACAACGGCAACTTTGTTTTAACGGTCTTTCTTGAACTCAGATCTGCGTCCATTCAGTTTCGCCTCGCGTCAGCTCTGAGTTGTTTTGTGAAAGGATTTTCATCGAAAAGCTGAAATATCCATTCCGAAGCGTTCCTTGACGTAATCCTCCTGCGCTTCGTTCAGGTTTTTCAGATTTGCCAGACGGCGTTCGCTCTTTTTGATGATGGTTTTCGTGCGTTCGGCGACTTGCTTGAGCATATTTCTGCCTTCGAGCGTTTCGGCAGCGGCTTTTTCGCGCAAAATGTAGAGTTCCGAGAGTTCGAGAACGAGCAATTCCGCTTTTAATTCTTTGAAACGATTTTTGATTTGATAAGTTTGCCGGATGGCGCGGACGAGATTGTCGCCGACCGAATCGCCCGTTATCAAATCAGGCGAATCGCGGAAATCTTCGACCAATTTATTCAAACGATTTTGATCGCCCGCCGAATACGCCGCATTTAGTTTCGCCATCAAATCGTGGCGTTTTTCTTTTTCGTCCGCGTCGAGAGCCAAATCCGGGTGAATAATTTTCGCTAGATTGTGATACGCTTTTTTCGCCTCGCTGGTCGGTTGGTATCGAGACGAACAAGTTCCGGCGTTCGCCGCGCTTTCGGCGGATTCGGCGGCGCGTTTTCTCAGTTCTTCGGCGCGTTTTTTGATTTCTTCGTCGTCGGGGACGAGTTTGACTTCTTCTTCAGCGATCTGCGCTTCGATCTCGTCGAGTTCGGCGTAGAGTCTGCCGACTTCCATCGTATAATTCGCCTCGAACTGTTCGAGTTCGGCGCGTAAATCGGTCATCGCTTCTTCACGAAACGCGAGTTTGTCTTTCAGGCGTTCCAAAACTCTGCGCTTTTTATTTAATTCGATTGTTTCGGGTGCTAAAGTCCGCATACTTTATCCTAAAATTTTTGGTGAAAAACCGGCAATCGGTTATACTCTATAACACTATGAAAGTTAGCGATATTATAACGATTGATGAAGAAATACAAAGCGGAACGCCGGTATTTAAAGGAACGCGAGTTCCGGTGCAGTCTTTATTCTGGCACTTAGAGGATGGCGTAACGATTGACGAATTTCTCGAAGATTTTCCGTCGGTAACGAAAAAACAAGCCGTCGCGCTTTTGGAATTATCCAATAAAATAATCAGTTCACCGCAAATAATTCGCGTTTATGAAACTGCTGCTTGACGAGAATCTGCCGAAGCGTTTTAAAAAAGATTTTCCTGAACACGAAATTTATACCGTCGCCGATAAAAGATGGAATAGCAAGAAAAACGGCGAACTGCTTGGAGTGATGACGGCGGAAAATTTTGATGTTTTGATAACATTCGATCAAAACTTACAGCATCAACAAAATTTCAAGAAATATCCGCCGGCGGTTTTCGTGCTTGTCGCCGAAAACAATACTTATCAAATTTTGAGCGCGCCGGTTCCGAGTATAGAAATCAAATTAGAGAAAGATTTTCCGACCGGAGCGACAGTAATCGAAAAAGAGAAAGCGGCTGAATAACTAAACTATTCAGCCGCTTTCTCTTTTTGTTGAAAGTTTCGACACGCGAAACCTAAAATTTGATCTTATCAGCCCTCGACTTCGGCGAGTTTGCTCACCGAGATTTTTTCGACTTCGGCGATGATCGCCAGATTTTTCGATTCGGTTTCGGATAAACCTTCGTCTTTGAATTCCGGGTTCGGCTGATACCAGCTTTGCGCGGCGAAGTATTTTTGCAGTTCCGGGTCTTTAAAAACACGCCCGTGTTTGGCGTAAATTTCGTTTCGCAGAACGCGCAAATCTTCGACGAACAAGCCATTGACCATTTCGTTCGTAATCGGTTCGGTCGCAATTTTGTCGCGCAGTTCCGCTTCTTCGGCTTCGATCAGTTTGACGTTGCGCTGTTCGATGTCGCCGAGTTTGACCTGCGATTGGTCTTTCAGAGGTTTATACCAATCCTGCCATTCGTAAACCGCTCGAAAACCCGGCGTGGAAAATTTGCGCCCGCGCCGCGCCCAGAACTCGTTGCGAATCATCCGCAGATCGTTCATCGTCAGATTTTTTAATAAATCTCTGGTTAAAAGTACGTTTTGAAATTTGTCCATATCGCCGACCGACAAGGCGACGTTGCGGTCTTCATTGCGTTTGGCGTTAAGTTTTTCCAGGTTTTTGCGTTCGACGGCGGTTAAGATCGCCGGCGAATAATTTGCGTCGGCTTGATACCAATAGCGTTCTTCAAAGTATTTTTGCAGCCACGGTTCGTCGTCGAAACGCTTGCCGTGAATCGCTTCGACTTCGGCGATCATAATGCGCCAATCCGAAGGTGTGTCGGCGTAAAGATTGTCGTCGGGAATTTCTTTGGCTTGCCATAATCGCAAATCGCCGGGTTTGATTGACGAATGCCGCGCCGCCTCGGTCAGCCGAATCGCGTCGAGGTTGTCGCGTTCCATTTTGGTTAAAACCGCGTTCGTAAAATTTTCTTTTGGTTTATACCACGTTTGTTTTTCGAGATAATCCTGAATCGAACGCTCTTTGAAAATGCGCCCGCGTTTGCCGAAAACCACGCCGCGCAAAAGTGCGAGTTCGTCAACCGCGCCGTCGCTCGGAACTTTGGCGAGTTGGGCTTTAGTTAATTTCTTTTTGGTGTAATCAAACCTATTCCAGCCTTTTTTGTCGAATTTCGTCCACGCCTGTTTTTGTTCCGCCTTAGAGTCGTCGTTCCCTTGGGCGAAAACGGACACGCCGAACGACAGCGCGAGAAACATTGCCAGCAGTATTTTTATTTTTATCTTCATCTTCTTTTCATTCAGATTCTTCCTTGATTTCGTAACTCGTCGTAATTTCCGCCGTCGGTCGAACGGTCGCGGCGACCGAGCAGTATTTCGTGTCGGAGAGTTCAATCGCCTGCGCGACGGCTTGCTCGGAAACGTCAATGCCATACACGATATGGTGAACGTGAAAACCGATGAACGCCTGCGGATATGCTTCGCGCCGCGTCCCTTTGATCTCGACTTTATAATCGCTGATTTTCTGCCGTTTCTTTTCCAAAATCGAAACGACATCCGAAGCCGTACAAGCCGCGACCGACACGAGCAGCATTTCCATCGGAGTCGGCGCGGTTTTTCTATCGCCTTTCGTGTCAATTGCTTGCGCGTGTCCGCTCGGTGTCGTGCCGATAAAAAAACCGTCTCCCGCGTAATTGACGGTCGCCTCGTATATTAGATTTGCCATTTGAATTCTGCGGGCATCGGAGTTGATGCTCGGCGAAAATTATAGCACAATTCGTTAAATCCCGAAACTAAAATTTGCGCGTCC
>JAYVGL010000286.1:0-4087 GCA_043772175.1 Pyrinomonadaceae bacterium
AATATCCGAAGGTCAAAGAAATCAAGTTCGAGTTGAGTTCGATTAACAAAGAAATGGACAAACTTCTCGCGGTCAGCGCGGCGGACGCGGGCAAACTGACGATGGCTTTAGGGAAATTAATGGTGCGAAAAACAGAACTCGAAACGGATTTGTGGAATTTGAGTTTGCAGTATAAAGGCGATCATCTCGAAGTAAAACGCGCTAAACGGAAGGTTGAGGTTTACGAAAAAGCGATCAGGGAAATTCTGCCGTAAAATTTATGAAAGACTCTTTGTTATTACTGATTCTGTTCGTCGGTCTGGTGAGTGTCCCGGCGCAGTCGCCGGACAAAATCCTCAAACAAGCGAATAAAAAACTGGGCGGCGAAAAGGCTTTGCAGAACGTCAAATCGTGGCAAAAGACCGGAAAAATCACACGTCTCAAAGACGGTGCGAGCGGAGCGTTTGAAGCGCGGTCGGCACAACCGAATTTTTACAACGAGAGATTTGATTTGAACGGATTTGAAACGGAAACCGGATTTAACGGCAAATCGGGTTGGACACGCGATTCACGGGAAGGTTTGCAAACGCTGACGGGCGACGCGAGCCGGGATTTTCAAGCCGAAGCCGCTTATCGAAACGCGCAGTGGCTCAATTATAAAAAGGGAAAATCGAAAATTACGACGGGCGGAAAATCGAACGTGAACGGCAGAGCAGCGAATTTGTTGCTGTTGACCAATCCGAAAGGTGTCGCCGTCAAAATGTATTTCGACGCGGCGAACGGTTTGCTAATCCGCGAAGAAATTCCGGCGGGCGATTTGCCGAAAACTTTCGATTACGATGATTACCGGATTGTTGACGGCATCAACGAACCTTTTTCAATCAACTTCAAACGCGGCGAAGATGTTTATGAAATAAAATTGGAAAAAATCTCTCATAACCTCCCAATTGCCAGAGAAAACTTTGACTTCCCGAAAGTTTCCGGCGAACCGTTGCCCGATATTCCGACGCTTCTTAGAGAACTGCAAGCGAACGAAGACAAAATTGATGAGATTTTAGAGGATTATTCCTTCACGCAAAAAAGCATTAAACGCGAACTCGGCAAAGACGGCGTTTTGCGCGAAACCAAATCGGAAACATTTCAACTGTCCTTTTACAAAGGCAATCGAATCAGGCGTTTGATCGAGAAAAACGGCAAACCGCTGTCGGATAAAGACCAATCCGATGAAGACAAAAACGTGCAGAAGCGCGTCGCGGAGATCGAAAAAGAAATCGCTAAAAAAGCCGACAAAACCGTTTCGCAGAATTCTGACGGAACGCCCGACGGTGAAGGTCAGCGCATTTCGATTTCGGAGATTCTTCGCGCCTCGAATCTCGTCAATCCGCGCCGCGAACGCTTTCGCGGGCGCGAGGTCGTCGTTTTCGATTTTGAGCCGAATCCGAATTTTGATTTTAAAAACGCGAAAAGTTTCTTAAAATTTTTCGGTAAAACGGCGGGCGTGATGTGGATTGACGCGCAGGACAAACAGGTCGCACGGCTCGAAGCCTCGCTTTTCGACAACTTTAAAGTCGGCGGCGGTTTCCTCGCCAACCTGAAGAAAGGCGCGTCGTTCGTTCTCGAACAGGAACGCGTCAACGACGAAATCTGGCTGCCGACCGTTGCCGACATCAATCTTTCCATCAAAATTTTGCTGGTCAAAGGCATCAACGTCAATCAAATTATCAAATCTTACAACTATCGAAAATTTAAAACCGAAGTCAAAGACTCGAAAGTTGACGAAATCAAGAATTAATCCGAAGTCCGAAGTCTGATTTTCTGTTTCGCCGTTGGACTTTGATTTTATAATCGTTAAAATCAACGAGTATTTTCCGGCTTGAGACTTTGGACTTTAGACTCTGGACTTTGGACTAAACATTATGCGACGCGCCATTTTTCCCGGTTCGTTCGATCCTCTGACGAACGGACATCTTGACATTATCAAGCGCAGTTTGCCGCTGTTCGACGAAATCATTATCGCCGTCTTAAACAATCCCGAAAAAAAACCGATGTTTTCCGTCGAAGAACGCTGTGCGATGATCGAAGAAATTCTGCCTCAAATCGAAGGCGGCGAACGCTGTTTGAAGGTTGACAGTTTTGAGGGTTTGACCGCCGATTTTGCACGACGAAAAGAAGCGGGCGCGATTGTGCGCGGCATTCGCGCTATTTCCGATTATGAATATGAACTGCGGATGGCTTTAATGAATCGTCGTCTTGAACCGAATATCGAAACGGTTTTTCTAATGGCGGCGGAAGAATATTCTTATGTTTCTTCAAATTTAATGAAGCAGGTTTTTACCTTGGGCGGTCGTGTCGAAGGTCTTGTTCCAGCGTTGGTTGAAGCAAAAATGAAAGAAAAAATCAGCCGCGAATTAAACAGATAACACGAATTACTTTTTTAGTATTTGTTTGTGTAAATTCGTGCAATTCGTGGCAAAATGTCTTTATGAATTTTCCGATTTCCGAAAATGTCGCCCGAATGAAACCGTCTTCGACGTTTAAAGCAATGCAAGCCGCCGCAAATTTGCGCGAGAAGGGCTTTGACGTGATTGATTTGACCGTCGGCGAGCCTGATTTCCCAACGCCTGAATTTATCAAAAATTTGGCGATTGAAGGCTTGAACAAAGGCTACACAAAATATACCGCTGCCGCCGGAATGAAGCCGTTTGTCGAAGCGGTCGCGCATTTTTACGCTGAACAGTTCGGCGCGAAAATTTCGCCAAAAGAAATTGCCGCTTCGTGCGGCGGCAAACAGGCGTTATTTAACGCGGCTTGCACGATTCTAAACGCGGGCGACGAATGTTTGATTCCGAAACCTTACTGGGTAACTTTTCCCGAAATCGTCAATTTTACAGGCGCGATAAATGTTTATATCGAAACGGAAGAAACGGATTTTATTTTGAGTGCGGAACAGGTCAAAGCCGCAATCACCGACAAAACCAAACTTTTAATCGTCAATTCGCCGAGCAATCCGTCCGGTCGCGTGATTCCGTCCGACGAAATGATAAAAATTATTGAAGTTTGCGCCGAAAGAAACGTCTATGTTTTGACCGACGAATGTTATTTGTTTTTCGTCTATCCGCCGTCCGAGGTCTTCACATCCGCCGTTTTGCCCGAAGAGTTGCGAAAATTCGTCTGCGTTGCGGGTTCGTTTTCAAAAACTTACGCGATGACCGGATGGAGAATCGGCTACACGATTGCGAACGAAGAATGGACGAGCGCGATGGTTAAACTGCAAAGTCATTCGGCGACGCATCCGACGAGTTTCGTGCAATACGCCTGCGCTCAAGCGATGGAACGCCGCGAAGAATCAATGACGGCAGTGCAGGAAATGCTCGCCGAATATAAACGCCGCCGCGATTGGCTGATTCCCGAACTCAATAAAATTAACGGTTTGAAATGCGCGATGCCCGAAGGCGCGTTTTACGCTTTTCTCGATGTCAGAGGTTTATTAGGCGCAAAATACGCCGCGTCCGCCGATGTCGCCGATTATTTACTGGAAAAAGCGCAAGTCGTGACGACCGACGGCGAAGGTTTTGGCGCAGACGGATTTTTACGGCTTTCCTACGCGACTTCAATGGAAAATCTGCACGCGGCGATTGAGCGAATGAAGCGTATATTTGAATCGAATTCACAATCAGCGTAAAGTTTTGAGTTCATTCGCGGCTAAAAAATCTTAATTCCCGCCAGTCATCAGTAAACCGATTTCTTCGACGCTCGTCGTTTTCGGATTCACTTCGCCGACGAATTTTCCTTTGTAAATTACCAACAATCTGTCCGCCAGTGCCGTTACTTCTTCGAGTTCCGCTGATACGAGCAAAATTGCGCTGCCCGAATCACGCAGAGCAATAAGTTTGCAGTGAATAAACTCAATCGCGCCGATGTCCACGCCGCGCGTCGGCTGTGAAACAAGCAGCAGTTTCGGTTTAAGTTCAAATTCCCTGCCGATAATCAGTTTCTGCTGATTGCCGCCCGAAAGATTTTTCGCCGCTAGTTCCGGCTGCGGCGGACGCACGTCGAAATTTTTGATAATTTCCCTCGTGCGCGTTTCAATCGCCGACGAATTCAAAAA
>JAYVGL010000287.1:0-11065 GCA_043772175.1 Pyrinomonadaceae bacterium
GTAAGCAGACAGAATAGTTTTATAAATGCAGAAGCCCGCACGAAGTAAGGGCGCGAAAGACACACTCGACTATCGTGCGTGTTTCTGCAATGATTCATCTATCAAATAATTCTGTCCGACTACTTAACTTCGATAAACACGATAATCGATCTCCGCAAAAATATTGTCGCGCCATTCGATTTCTTGCAGCATCTCTTCTTTAATGCCGCCGTTTTCCAAACTTTTCGCCAACAAATCGAAGCGGTGAATGTGCGACTTGAAACGGTTGGAAGAATACTGAACGGTTGTTCCCTGATAAATTTGAAACGCCCAATCGCTCGACTGCGCGAGCAAAAGTTCACGCGCCAATTGATTTAAAACGCGGCGTTCGAGATCGTTCGGGTGCGCGTATTTGTCAGCTAATTCCGTCATTTTGCGTTCCGCATCGTGCTGATACGGATACATCCACGAATTGCCTTCGTTGAGCCAGACTTTGTAATAACCGTTTTCGCCCCAACTCGAAGCCGACGGCTGTTGAATCTGAATCGGGATTTTCGCGTCGAGATAATCGCCCGGAGTGATTGCCGCAACCAAATCGCTTTTGTGATGCAGTTCCTGAAACAGAAAATCTAAGAATTGCGGACCTTCAAACCACCAATGTCCGTAAAGTTCGGCATCGTAAGGGGCGGCGACGAGCGGCGCGTGCGTCCCGGAAGTTTCGCGCAATTTATAGGCTTGAGCGATGCGCTCGCCGACAAAATCAATCGCATCGCGGGCGACTTGTTCACGCGCCCAGTTCGGAACATACGGCTGCTTGTCGCCGGTCGAAACCTCGCGCCCGGAAATGCGGTAGTATTTCAATCCTAAATGCCTTCGCGCCTGGTCTTTGTGCAGATGCGGACTCAAATAATCGAGCGGCAAATCCCATCCGACATCGCGGTAAAATTCGCGGTAAACCGGATTTCCCGGATAGCCGACTTCCGCGCTCCAAACCTGTTCCGAGGTTTCGACATCGCGGGCGAAAACGCCGACACCGTTGGCGCACATTACGGGCGCGTGAATGCCGAAACGCGGGCGCGGCTCGCCGTAGAGAATCGCGTGCGAGTCGCTGATAAAATATTCGATTCCGGCATCTTTCAACAGATTTTCGATGCCCGGTTCATACGCGCATTCGGGCAGCCAAATTCCTCGCGGGCTGCGTCCGAAATGTTTTTTATAATTTTCAACGGCGATATTAACTTGCGCCCGCCGCGCTTCGGTCGTCGAGATAAGGGGCAAAAATCCGTGCGTCGCGCCGCAGGTGATAATTTCCAGAACGCCTTCTTCCTGCAATTGGCGAAAGGCATTGATTAAATTTCGCTGATATTTTTCGTTCCAAAGGTCGAGCGACGCGCCGAGATTGTCAACATACATTTTGACGGCATCGTAAAACTGCGGTGCGTCTCTTTCGACTCTCGCCAGTTCTTTTTTCGATAATTCGCAGAGATTTTCCAGATGCGCGGTGTAGCGTTCCTGAAGCAGTTGATCGGCGAGCATTTCGCACAACGGCGGCGAGACGTTCATCGCCAAACGCGGTTTCATTCCGGCTTCGTGCAGGTTTTGAAAGATGAACACGAGCGGCAAGTAGACTTCCGTAATCGCTTCGTAAAGCCAGTCTTCTTCAAGAAATTCGGGATATTCGGGATGGCGGACGAACGGCAGATGCGCGTGTAAAATTAAACTGAAATAACCGATTGGCATAATTTTGATATGTTTGAAACCGTCGGAAAATTTAACCACAGATTAACACAGGTGAACACGGATCAGACAAGGAAAAAAGGCAAAAGATTAACCGAAATCAGTATCTTTCGCCCTCCGTCCTCAAATCTATGTTGGTTCGTGTTAGCCTGCGGCTGAACTCTCCCGTTGAAAACTTAGCGAAGCGAACTGATCGGCGTAAATTTCGATAATGTGTTCGGTTTGGTCGGCAGCGTCCGGCGTTTCAGACGGCGCGGAAAACCGATTAAACTCGCGCCGAAAACAGTTTTGCCGACGCTTTCTTCCTCATAAATCTCGTCCTCAGAGATGCCGAAATTTTCCTGCAAAGCCGTTAACGCTTTTTCCGCGCTCAGCTTTTCGGCGCGGGTTTGCAGAAACTTAAAAAGACTCGGACTGATTTGCCCGCGCAAATCTTCGAGGGCATAACCGGAAGCCAAAGCCAGCAGAACAAAGCGTAATTCGCTCGCTTCGCCCGCGTCTAAATCGCCTTCCGCCGCCTCGAAAATTTGCGCGAAAGCCGTTTCAGTTGCACGGTCGGCGGATTCGATGTCGTCGCCCGCCAGCGCGACCTCAAATGCGTCCTGCTGAAAACCCGAAGCGTCCAAAACCTTGGCGAACTGATCGGCGGAAACGGCGAAATACTCCGAATAATCCTGACGCGGCGACGGATTCCTGCGCGGCGTTTGCAGCGTGTTGGAAAAAAGAACGCGGACAAACGGGCGGCTGACGGCGTAGAATCCGATTTCCATCAGGTAAACCGCATCGGCATCAACGTCAAACCACGCCGAACCATCAGCCTCAATCGGGAAAAGCTCTTCGCGGTCACTCGTCATATTTTGCAGTTTGGCGACGAGTTGATAATTGGTCTGCCCGCCGAAAATGCGGTTCAGAATTTTATACGGATTTTCCCTAGACGACCAGTAAAAATGGATTCTCGTCGGCGACTGCATTTGCAGCCGCGCTCGGTTTTCCTTCGGCATTTTCGGCAGCTTCGGCGCGGATAACTCATCAAAAATCGGGTTGGCGATCTTCGTCGTCGGTTCGTTTTCCATTACTTCCGATTCGGTTTCGTCGCCGATTAAATCGAGTTCGCCGCCGCCGGTTTCGGCACTCGCGGCAGTCGTCGGCACGGCGTTCAGCGAAAGAATGTCTTCGCCGTTTTCGTCTATCAGAAGCGTCGGTTTAATCGCGTCCGCCGAAGAGATCGGTTTTATTTTGAAATTTTCAAACGCCAAATCTTTTTTTTGGTTATCTTGTTCAGCCATAGAGTTTCCAGTCGAAATTTAAATGATAAACGATTATGCGAACTTTTGCGGAAAGAAACAAGCAAACGATTGTGAAGAGTTGATCTTTCCGAAATCAAAACCGACTGACGCGGCGGAATCGAAAACAAAAAAGCGGCGAGTTTTAAAACTCGCCGCTTTTCGCAAAAAATAGTCGAACCGAAATTATTTGATTTCCCAATCGAGAGGCATCAACGCCATCGTTTCGCCGCGTTCCATATTGTCGAACAAAGCGGAATAACGAAACATTTTCTGCAAATCTTTGGGCAGCGATCTAACCAGCATTTCCTGTTGCGCCCGCTCTTTGGCAGCAACCGCCGCTTCGTCGTCGCCGCCGCCGAAAAGCGATGCCAAAAACGGCTGCGGTGTCGGGAAAACGATGCGTTTGACATCTTTGTCGGCGGGCAGATTCGCTAATTCTTTGGCGATTTCGACGGCGCGATTTAAGCCGCCGAATTCGTCAACTAAACCTTTTTCTTTGGCTTGAAAGCCCGTCCAAACTCGTCCTTGCGCGACTTCGTGAATCTGCTCGACCGATTTGCCGCGCCCTTTGGCGACTTTCGGGACGAAATTATCCCAGTAGAAAAAGTTGGCGTTTCTCTGGAAAACTTCTCTTTCTGCGTCCGTCCATTTGCGGTCGGTGCGGAAGATTTCCGAGTTTTTGCCGCGTGAAATGGTTTCGTTGGTCACGCCTAACCAATCGTATAATCCGCCGATTGCCGGTTTGCTCAAAACCACGCCGATTGAGCCGGTGACGGTCGAAGGTTCGGCGACGATTTTGCTGGAATTACAGGCGATGTAATAACCGCCCGAAGCCGCGACATCGCCCATCGAAGTTACAATCGGCTTTTTCGTTTTCGCGTATTCGAGCGTGTGCCACATCAAATCTGAAGCCAGAGCCGAACCGCCGCCCGAATCAACGCGTAGGACAATCGCCTTGATCGAAGCATCGTCCGCCGCGTCTTTAATCGCTTTGACAATCGTGTCCGAACCGATAGTTTGCGAGCCGCCGAAGGTTCCGCTCGAAGATTTTCCGGGCGTAATCAAACCCGAAGCGAAAATCACCGCGACCCGCTCGCCGTTATTCAAGCCTAATGATTCCGGTGTGATTTCTTTATACGCGCTCGTCGTCGTGACGCGCAGTTCGTCGGTGTCTTTATAACCGAGGCGATTTTTCAATTCCTGATAAACTTCGTCGCGGTATTTGGCTCCGTCAATCAAATTTTGCTGCTGCGCGGCAATCGCGTTATACGGCGCGTTATCAATAATTGCCCGAACCTCTTCCGGCGATTTTTTGCGCGTCTCGCTAATCGCGTTAACGACGCGCCCGTAATAATCGTCCAAAATCGCGTTGACGACTTCTTTGGCTTCCGGCGAATGATCTTTGCGTGTGAGAGATTCGTTCAAACTTTTATATTTGCCGACGTGAACGTCTTCGATTTCCACACCGAGTTTGTCGAGCGAGCCTTTATAAAACTGCGCGTTGGCGGCGAAACCCGTGATATACAAATCGCCGGTCGGCGGCACGTAAATTTTATCGGCGGCGGTCGCAATGTAATACTCTTTGTTCGATCCGACTTCCAGATAAGCGTAAGTCGGTTTGCCGGAAGTTTTAAAATCGGCAATCGCCTCGCGCAGCTCATCGGCTTTGCCCCAGCCGATGCCGGGAAAGTTGATGTCGAGCAAAACCGCGCTGACCCGCGCATCAACTTTGGCTTTTCTGAGTTCCAAAAGCAGACTCGAAAAAGACTGCGACTGCCCGAAACCGAAAAGTTTCGCCGTCGAATCCTCCGGCGCGTAATCGGGCAGACTGCCCGACACATTTAAAACCAGAACGCTGTTGTCGGCGACGTTCGGTTTGCTCATAGACTCGGCGAGCAGGGCGATTCCGATTACCGCTACGAGAAAAACGGCGACGATGATTCCGCCGCCGATGAGAATTACTTTTGCTGTTTTTGACATTGCCATTGATTGTTTTTACTCCGAAACTTTTTTACTTCTTCAAAAGTCCACCTCTTTATTTACGCACCCGGCGCGGAAAAGGTTTGCATTCCGGCGATGCTGCATAAATACAGCGGCGCAAGTTTCGATTTTCGCCTTCAAGCGGCTTTGCCTGACAACCTTCCAAAAGCCGTCTAAAGGCGAAACTCGAAACTGTTAAAAAAGCGATTTCTGTTTTTCCAGACCGCTCGCGGCAACCGTCTTCTGCCCGACTAAATTTTTCAATTTGTTCACGCTCGCCGGCGCGTGTCCTTCGTGGAAATTGCTGAAATAGACGAAAACGTCGCTTGCCTTGATCCGTTCGATTTCCGCCTTCCAAATTTCTAGATTCGCGTCCTGATGCCGGTAGATTTTATCGAATTTGAGCAAATCGCGTTCGCCCATAAACCGCACGTAAGCAAAATCGTTTTTTAATTTCCCGATTGCCTGAAACATCAAATCACGCGGAATCCAGATGCCTTCGACCAGACAAAAGGCGGCACGATTTTTCGCTAATTCTTCAAACGTCCAATCAATCAGCCATTCCCGATTTCTGAACTCGACCGCGAACCGAATTTGTTTCGGCAGTCTTTCCAAAAAATCACGCAGCGATTGAGCGTTCGTTTTGTTCGCCTCAAACTGCGGCGGCAACTGCACCAAAACCACGCCGAGTTTTTCTTTGAACAGTCGAATTCGTTCGCAAAATTCGTCCAAAACCTCGAACGCCGTTGACTGCAAATAATGTTCGTGCGTGATTTCCTGCGGCATCTTCAGCGAAAAAGTGAAATCCGACGGCGTTTTCCGATACCAATTTTCAATCGCCGAACTCGCCGGAATCGCATAGAAAGTCGAATCAACTTCAATCGTGTCAAACACTTTCGCGTAAGTTTCGAGCATCTCGCCCGACTTTGTGCCGCGCGGATAAAAAACCGTTTCGCCGTCTGCCTTCGTCGTCCAATCGTCATAATTCCAGCCCTGACAGCCGATTTTTATTTTGGTTTTATTCGAGTTCATTGCACTTGAAAGATGCTGTTCGCCAAAAAAATCGGAGCATCGAAGTTATTTCCAACATTCGATGCTCCGACAAAAATAAACGGCGATTTAGAAATAAAGTTTCGCGCCGAATTGGAATTGACGCGGATCATAAGAAGCCGTCGAACGACTGTAGTAAGCACCGCTTTTGCTGCGTCCGCCGCGTTCTCTGACGGCATCTATAAACGGCGACGCGGACGCTTCGTTAAAACGATTGAACAGATTGAAGCCCTCGGCGATTAGCTCCAGGCGCGTTCGTTCGCCGAAACGAATCGAACGGGCGATTCGCATATCGAGCGAAGCGAAACCGTGCGTGGCTCCCGCGTTGCGTCCCAGGTTTCCGGTGTTAAAAAATGTCTGTCCGTTGCTCGCCCGAAACAGAGAACACGGACTGCCGATTGGAACATCGGTCGGCAGGCGATTCGGAATACACAACGAGCCGTCGGCGTTTACGCCCGGACGGTCGGTTTGCGACGATTGATCGTTGTTCGTGTCGAAGTTCGTGATGATATTAAGCGGACGACCCGACGAAATTTCGATGATCGGCGCGAGCGTGAAATCGGCTAAAAATCTCTTCAATCCGCCGCCCGAACGCCACGCCACGGGCGAAGCCAAAACGCCGCTGAACACGAAACGATGCCGCTGGTCGAACAAAGACAACGAGCGTTCCGAACGAAAATCACGCGGGTCTTGCGGAATCAGAAGCGTCTGCAAATCGGATGAATCGTCAATTGATTTCGAGAAAGTGTAGCTCGCCAAAAACGTAAAGTTGTTGGCAAATCGCCGGTTAATTTCCAAATTCAGCGCGTTGTAATTTGAATTTCCGTCCGAAGCCTGCGCGTTGACCGCGCCGAACGGGGAAACCGCGCCGGACGTTCGCAAAGTTCGGAAAAGCTGCGAGTTAAGAACCGCCGGAGTTACCGCACCGTTCGTTAATGCCTGCGCCAGGAAATAATTCGGCGCGTTCGGACGAAAGAAATTAGCGACCGCCGGACTGATAAACCCCAATCCGGTCGCGTTGTTAACCGCGATAATTCCGGGAATAACAACCGTGTAAGCCGCGCTGTTAACCGTCGGAACGGAAAAGGCAATCGCCTGCGTTTGCGTCGCCGGCAGAGTTCCGGCGAGATTTGTCGCCGTCGCCGTGAAACGCCGGAAATTTTCGATCTGCAAGTTCGTCTGCGGCGCGTTCAAATCGGTCGGATGCGGCAAGTTGTGCGCCCCGACGAAAATATACGAAGCCTTGAACGACATATTCGCCATAATCTCGCGTTCAAACGTCAAATTAGCCTGCGTCGCCGAAGCGTATTTGAAATCTTTCGTCACCGGCAAGGTAAACGGCAGAACCGTTCCGAAGCCGGAAAAAGTCTGATCGTTAAAACGCTGTCTGCCGAATTGATACTGCGCGGACGGCGCGACTCCGGGCGTAATCAAACCTGCCGGACACAAAGGATTGCCGCCCGCCGCGTTGCAGACCGTGCCTTGAAAAACCTGTGCAGCGTTGAGCAGAGCCGTCGGCGACGGACTGCCCGCCGTCAAAACCGATTGCTGCTGTTGCGCGGCATCGGCGATGTCCGAGTTGAACGCGGCGGCGAGCAGTGGATGATCGTAAAACAATCCGAGCGCACCGCGAATAACGGTTTTGCTGTTGCCGCCGATGTCGTAGGCAAAGCCGAAACGCGGCGCGACGTTGTTTTTATCGCGGGGAAAACCTTGCTGAACGCCGAGCGCGTCCTGCGCGGCGAGAATATCATTCGCCGATAGGTTAATTCCCGAAAGCGGATCGCGGACACCGACCGGCGCAATCGTCTGCGTCAACTCGACATCGTAGCGAACGCCGTAATTGATCGTTAAACGGCGCGTTGCTTTCCAGGTGTCCTGCGCGAAAAACGCAATCGGCGTGTTTTTAATTTTGCTGAACGGGTTGCCGAAACCTTGAATATACGTTGACGGCAAACCGAGTCCGTAAGATTGAACGGGCGTTAAATCGGGCGCACCCAAAAAGCCGAAACTGCTATCGAGATTGCCCGCCGCAAACGGTCCGAAGTTGAACAATCCGGCGAAATTCAATTCAAAACGCGCGTTCGGGATATTGACGAAATTGATGTCGCCGCCGAATTTCAAAGTGTGCGTTCCGAGAATATAGTTGATATTATCGGCAAATTGAAAGCGCGTTTCGGTGCGGTTGACCGGCGAGAAAAGCTCGCGCCCGATAAACGCCGCGTCCGTGATATTAAAAGCGACCGAATCGCCGTTTTGCGAAAGAAAAGAAGTTTCGCGTCTGCCGTAGCTGAATCTGAATTCGTTCGCCGCGCGGTCGCCGAGAGTCGAGTTCAGTCCCGCCGTCAGCGAATAATCTTTCAGCGTCTGAATGCCGGTGCGCGAAAAATCGTTTTGTCCGAGTGATTGATTTTGCGATTCGACCTGGATGCCGGTGATCGTTCCCGGATTGTAGCCGAAACGGAAAGCCAACTGATTGTCGTCGTTGATATTATGATCGGTGCGAAACGAGAAAAAGTTTGAACGGTCGGTAACGGGAAAAACTCTCTGCAAATCATTTAACGGGCGAAACGCCGTAAACTGTCCCGCCGAGTTGCGCGTGTTAACGGGAACGGGTGCGCCGGAGAGAAAAAATCGCTGCCCGACAACTTGCCCCGCAGGAATCGCGCCGCCCGCACTGATAAGCGAATTGGTTCCGGTCAAACCCGTGTTTCCGCCGCTCGCCGCCAGATATGCGTATTGGATTGCAGATTCGGCAACGCAATTTCCGAACGTATATCGAACGGTCGGAAGCAGCGTGGAGCAGGTGAGATTGGTTACGCTCCCAGCGGCGATAAGTTGCAAAGCTCTCTGCTGTTGCGCGCCGAGAAACGCCGACTGCTGCGGCGTAAGATTTCTGAACGTCTGCGGAATGGGAAGCAGTGCGGAATTAAAAGCGAAAGTGCCGTTTAAGTTTTGCGAGACGTTGCTGGTGAAGAATCCGGTTTCGTTGCGCTGGCGGCGTTCGAACGCCGCGAAGAAAAAGTTTTTGCCTTTGCCGGAATTAGTAACCGGACCGCCTTCGCCGAAGTTCAAAAACGGCAGCGGTCCGCCTAAAGTTCCGCCGAACTGCGTTCTGGTGAACGCCGATTTGACGGGCGCGAACGGGTTGCGCGCCTGCACTTTTTTATCGCGGATAAATCCGAAGACGTTGCCGGTGTAATCGTTCGTGCCGCGTTTGGTCACGACGTTGACGATGCCGCCGGTGGCGCGTCCGAATTCCGGCGCGTAAGAATTGGTGGCGACTTGAAATTCCTGCACGGCTTCCTGCGAAACCGTCGTGCGGGCGGCGTTAACCGAGTTGTCGGTAAAATCCGCGCCGTCAACCTGCACTAAAGTCGAGCGTCCGCGCTGTCCGCCGATATTCAAACCGGAAGTCGGAGCCGGTCCGACGGGGCGACCGTTGTCGCGTCCGACGGTCGAGATTGTCAAAGCAAAGCCGGTCGCGCTGCGTTCGTTGATCGGGAGATTTTCCACGCGCTGCTGGTCAATCGTGTTCGAGACGGAAGTTCGATTGGTTTCAATCAAATCTACCGAGTCGCCGGAAACATTGACGACGACATCCTGCCCGCCGACTTCGAGTTTAACGACGATTTCGGCACTCTGCCCGACGGTCAGACGAACCGGCGAGATCACGGTTTTCTTAAACGTCGCGGCTTCCGCCGACAGTTCATATTCGCCCGGCGGCAAGGCAAAAATCTGGTATCTGCCTTCGTCGTTTGTCGTGACGGTGCGCGTGATATTGGTCGCCGGACTCCGCACGGTGACGGTCGCCCCAGGCACAATCGCGTCCTGCGGATCGGTGACGGTTCCGCTTAAATCGGCGGTGCTGGCTTGCGCCTGCGCCAGAACACTTCCGACGCTGAAAAATAAGACCGTCGCCGACATTAAAATCTTGGCGGCGATGCGGGAAAAAGCAAGTGCTTTCATTGGTTTTTAGCTCCTTAAATTTTTTTGAAAGACACCGTTGAGTGATTCGTAAAAACTTTTGCCGTCAGGAAATTTGAGCGAAAAGTTTTCGACAGCATCCGGCGCGGTTCGCGCTCGAAAGAACTAAATTTCGGTCAACGGGTTTGTCAGTCTCTGATTCGTAATCTGTGAAAAGTTTAGTCGTATCAATCGGTTTAAGGCAAGCCGTGAAGCGGCAGTAAAAAATTAAAGGCTGAAGGACAAATTTTCGGATTTGCCCCTCAGCCTTTAATTTCTCTTTTCGGCGGTCTCTACTAGAAGCCGAAACGTGCGCCGAATTGGAACTGGCGCGCCTGTCCCGCCGACGTAAAGCCGAGCGGTGTCGTCGGGGCGGCGTTTCGATTGCCGCGTGCCGTGCCGACGATCAACTCGTTGCGAGCGGCGATTGACAATCCGCCGACGCTGTTGTTGATGCCCTGCAAATTCGTTCGATTGAACAAATTAAAGCCTTCGGCGATCAGCTCGAGATAGCGGCGTTCCGAAAACTTGAGCCGTCGGCTAAGGCGCATATCGAAAGTATATAAACTTTCGCCTTTGCCCGTGTTGCGCCCGACTGCGCCCGGACGGTCGGATTGTGAACGTCCGTCGTTGTTCGCGTCGAAACCGAGCAGTAAATTAAACGGTCTGCCAGAGCCGTAGTTGAAAACCGGCGCGAGAACGAAGTTGCTAAAAATGCTGCTCGCCGCCGAATCGCCGAACTTCGGCGTTTGAAAAACGCCCGTCAAAACGACTCGATGTCGCTGGTCGAAAGATGAAAGCCCACGGTCGGCGCGCAAGTTCAGCGGATTCTGCGCGGAAAAGTCCGAGTTAAAATCCGTTACTTCGTCAATGGTTTTCGATAAAGTGTAATGCGCCAGAATGCTGAAATTCTGAGCGAAACGCTTTCTCAAAACGAATGTCCCGGCGTTGTAAAACGAATTCGCGCTCGACTCATATTGATTGTCCTGAAAGCGGAACGAGTTGCGGAAATCACTGCTGATCGCCGGATTAAATGAGCGAACGAAAGTCGGTCCGCCGCCCGGATT
>JAYVGL010000288.1:0-24927 GCA_043772175.1 Pyrinomonadaceae bacterium
TTTTCCCATTTGGTGAACGCTTCGACCAGCGGATTTGCCGAAGTCATTCCCGCGCTTTTGACGTGTTCAAAAATGGGCGATTCCTTCATCCGAAGGCGAATATAAAGCGAGATGGCAACAAGGAAAATCGAAATCAAAAACGGAATGCGCCAACCGGCAAAGCCTTCGGTTTTACCCGCAAACTGGTCGGCACTCATCGTATTCTGCACGGCGAGAATCACGAAGAGCGACAAAAACAATCCTAAAGTCGCGGTGATTTGAATAAACGATGTGTAGAAACCGCGTTTGTTGTCGGGGACGTGTTCGGCAACGTAAACCGCCGCACCGCCGTATTCGCCGCCGAGCGCAAGACCTTGAAGAACGCGAATCAAAAGTAGAATAATCGGCGCGGCAATCCCGATTTGCGCGTAAGTCGGCAGAAATCCGATCACCGCCGTCGCGCCGCCCATAATCAGAAGCGTGACGAGAAAAGCGTATTTGCGCCCGACAATATCGCCAATGCGCCCGAAGAATAACGCCCCGAACGGGCGCACGACAAACCCGACGGCGAACGTCGCCAAATATGCGATATAGGCGAAAGTATCGTTGCCCGGCGGGTAAAACAGCGGCGAAATAGTAGTGGCGAGCGAACCGAAAATATAAAAATCATACCATTCGATCATCGTTCCGACGCTCGACGCGCCGATCACCTGCCAAATTTTACTGGTGCTGATGCTGTCGGCGTATAGTCCGCCCAAGTCTCGTGCTTCTGTTGCCATTTTTTATTTTCTCCTCAAAGATTTGTGTAAAGTTTTAAGTTTGGCGGCGGACGAATTTCAATCGAAACCCGTCCGCCGTTTGGTAACCGAATTTACCTTCTAAAAATTGAAAATCGTGGCAAATTCACTGCGGATATTTTTTGTCTCACGCGACGGAATGCCTCTGAACAAAGGCAGATTGCCGCCGTTGTTGACGGCTCGCGTTCGGAAGTAGGTTTGCTCGAAGGCGAACGTAATGAACGAGTTGTATTTGTATTGCAGGTTGTAGAAAGCTGCGTCCGATCTGCCGCGATTGGCTCCCGACAGATTCGCGGGCTGACCCGCCGGATTGAGCGTGCTGCCCAACAGTCGCCGCACGTCGTTCGGATTCGCTTCGTCGTAGCCGTAATGCAGATTGGCGGTAAATCCGGCGGCTCTGCCTTTCGGGTCGGCTTTGAAAATACGCGACAGCGGAATGCCGACTTCGACGAATCCGCCCTGTGCGCGAACCGCGTTTTCGTCGGCGAGGACGGCTTTGCCGCTTGAATTAAAGCCGAAAGCGACGGTCGAAGCTCCGTCAATCGAAGTGGCGGTCGTAATTCCGGTTAAGCCGAAAGTGTCGTTGTAATTCGAGAAAAGCTGTCCGCCAAAATAGAATCGCAAGTCCGCGCCGTGATAGTATTTGCCGATAATCGTCGCGTAGCGCGTCGGCAGTTGAAATTCCGCCGTGTAGCCGTAGCGATTGCTCCCGACTTCCGCGCCGTTCGGAAACGCCGCCTGAAACGCGGTCGGCACGTCCTGACGGCGCAGAATAGCGCGTCGCTTTCCGAACATCCAGCTTCCGATTAACTGCGCCGGAGCGACACCGGGAGCTTTATCAAGCTGAAACTGCAAAACGAAACGCCCTTGAAATTCCGGCATATTCGCGTCCGGTCCCTGCCGTTCGCCGAAGCCTAACTGGTCGGCGACGTTGGACGGCACGTTGCCCGAAGCGGACGCGGCAATGACGAATTCCGGCTGAAAACGCACGTTGCGTTTTTTCGACAAAAGAAAATTAATGCCCGTGCGAATCTGCGGCAGACGCTCGTAGATGTTGCCGTAGCCGAGATGCAGTCCGGTCGTTTCAATCGTGTTCGGCAGAGTCGAAGACGCAAACGGTGTCCAGTCTTGCCCAAACAAAACGTGCGCCGAAACTTTATCGTTAAAAGCGCGGTCAATTCTCATCCAGGCGAGTCTGATCGAAGGCTGACTGGCGCGCAACGTCCCGATGTTGCGGTTGGTAGCGCGTGGAAAGTCGCCTTCAAAGTCGAGTTCGATTTTGCCGGTGATCGTCGTTTTCGGCGCGGGATCGAGCCATTCAAAATTCGCCCCGACGCGAAAGCCGCGAGCTTTCAAATGAAACTCCGGTGCGCCGTTCGGTCCCGAATCGTTCAAAAATCCCGGCAGCGGAAAATCGGTTCCCGACGGATTAGAAGTGTCGCTCAGTGCGCTGACTTTGAAAAATCCGTAGAGTTTGATTTTCGCGCCGCTGCCTAATTTAATGTCGGGAACCAAACCGTCGCGTTTCGCGCCTTCAAGCTGCAAAACTCTAAGCGGCGTAATCGCCGGAATCACGGCGGGCGGCACGGTCTGCGCGTTCGCGTTCGCCGCCGTAATCGTTGATTTGCTCGCGGTCGAATCGGTTTTCAAGGAAGCGTTGACGGTGGTCGGCGCGGAGAAATTGGCGGGACGCACCGCGTCGAGTTCCGCCGCCGAAATAATTCCTTTGCTCAATAAAAGTGCGGCGAGCGTGTCGCGCTGTCCGGCGGGCGCGTCGCTTACCGCGAGAGCCTGCGCTTCGGCGAGCGTAATTAAACCTTTGCTCAAAAGAATTTTAATCAAAGGGTCTTTGATGTCCGCCGCTGCCTTTTTGTCTTTGTCATCGCCGCCGGTAGAACTGCTGTTCGCCGTCATCGGGAAATTTTTGGCGACTTCCTGCGCGGCAACGAAAATAGTTCCGGCACACAACATTACAATTGCCGGAAACAAGCGTAAATAATTTCTCATTGTTCGAGTCCTCTCTACAAAAAATTCGGGCAAACTCAGTTTGCTCAAATTGAAATTTCGATTTTTAAAGTTTGATTTTTTGAAATGCGCTGACCTGCAAGGTCAAACGCCGTGCCGCGAGGTTCGGAAAGTTGTAAATGAGATGTTCGGCAGCGGTAAAACAAGGCTCAGAGAAATTTCAGCGCGGATATTTTTGTAGATTGGAGAAGATCGAGTATAAAAAAGTGAGAAAAATTTTCCGACCGCGATGAGAAAAATTCTCTCACTGGTCGTCGTTGACGACGTTGCCCGCCACGCGGACGCTGAATAAATCGCCCAAACCGACATCGAAAATTAACTACTTCGAGACGTGCGAGTCAATAAAGCCGAGAACTGCCGCCATCGGATGTTGATTTTTCGCCGTTAATTTTATCTGAATTGCTGCGAGCAGTCCTTTAATCACGTTTGACGGCATAAAATCGGCAATCGCGTCCGCTTTGAAAAGTCCCAAGTCGATCTTCAAAACGCCAGAAATAACGACCGCCAACAGAAAAATTTCAAAGTTGTTCAGCGACACAATTGCTGACAGCACAATCGCCGAAAGTCCCGCCGCCGGTCCGCTGACGCTCGTGTGCGAACCGCTCAACGCGCCGACCATTCCCACGATAATGCAAAAAAAGCGGCACACCCGAAGCCGGCGCAATGCCCAGACACAGCGGCAGCGCGACCAGAAAAATTACTAAACCGGCGGGCAAATCATATCTTAAATTACTGAAACTTATTGTGTTACTACTTATTGAATTCCTTTGGTATTTTAAAAATTGGAAAAGAATAAGGGCAAATTTTCGCCTTTATTCTCCTCGTTGTGAAACTGACAACCGGCGTTGAAACGCGCTTTCGACGGCGTTAGATACGCTTTGGACAAATCGCCTGCGGACTGTTCTTTTTTCTTATTCGGCGGTTTCGGCGCGGCTCTGCTCGAAAGTTCCGTCGCCGAATAGCGCGTCGTATTCGGCGGGCAGAGTTCCGCGCATTTTGTCGAATTCGCCCGTCGAAATCGCTTCGCGCAGCACGGCGAGAACCGCGATTGAATGTTTTTTCGCGGTTTCCAAATCGCCTCTTTCGCTGCGTTCCGCCGTGCGCTTGACGAATTCGTCAACGCCGAAACCTTCGCCTTCCGCGTCCGGGTCATTTTTATATTCGGTAATTAACGCGCCGATTTCTTCCGGCAGTTGTGCGGCTAATTTCGCCGGAGCGTTGCCCGCCATATGGTCTGCCAGAGTTTGCAGAACGGCACGCGCCGCCGCCGTCGCCTGCTCGTTCGTTTCAACCCCGATTCGTGTTTGCAATTCGCTTAAAAATTCATGATTTTGCATTTTATTATAATTGTTTAAAGCATCCCTTGTTCGTCTAAAATTATGCCCTTTATTTTACAAAAAGAACGTCGTCCGTCAAAACAGCCGCCAGCGCAAATTCGCGTGAACAACTTATTCAATGGCGTATTGCTGCAATTTGTTGTAGAGCGTTCGCCGGTCAACGCCGAGAATCTTCGCGGCGCGAACGCGGTTTCCGTTCACCGATTCGAGCGTCCGTAAAATATGATTTTTCTCGATGACGGCTAAAGATTGAATGAAATTGCCGTCGAGCTTTGAACTCTGAATTTTAAATTTTGAGTTCTGAATTTGCACGGGCAAATCCGCCGCGTCAATCGTTTTGCCGCCGAGCGCAGTAACGTATGAAACGACGTTTTCGAGTTCGCGGACGTTGCCGCGCCATTCGTAATTTGTCAAAATTTGCAGGGCGGCGGGCGTTACCTTGAAAGTTTCCGTTCCCAATTGCCGCGCTCTTTTCGCCAGCAGATGAGCGATGATTTCCGGCAAATCATCGCGCCGTTCACGAAGCGGAGGAATCTCAATTGGCAAAACATTCAGGCGATAAAACAAATCTTCCCGAAATTTTTCCGCTTCGATCAAATCCGCCAGATTCTGATTGGTCGCCGCGACGACTCGCGCCTTAAACGCCAGATCAACGCGCCCGCCGACGCGCCGGAAAACTTTTTCCTGAAGCACCCGCAGCAGTTTCGACTGCACGTTCAGGGACAAAGTTTCGACTTCATCGAGAAACAGAGTTCCGTCCGATACCGTTTCAAAAAGCCCGACGCGCATCTCGGACGCGCCGGTGAAAGTTCCTTTTTCGTGTCCGAAAAGTTCGGCTTCGATTAAAGTTTCGGGAATCGAAGAACAATCGAGCGCGACGAAATTCTTCAAGCGGCGGCGGCTCAATTCGTGCAGCGCACGGGCGGCGAGTTCTTTGCCCGTGCCGGTCTCGCCAGTGATGAGAACCGTGTCGTCGAGCGGCGCGAGGCGTTCGATAATCTGCTTCAAACGCTGAATCGGCAAACTGCTGCCGATAATTTTCCGGACGGCGGTTTGTTTTTTCGCCGCGCTTTCCAGAGTCGCCACGCGATCTTCCAGATTTTTTTCTTTCAGGGCGCGGGCGATGCGAAAAAGTACGTCGTCCATCTGAAAAGGTTTGCTGACGTAATCGGTCGCGCCGTTTCTGATGGCGGCGACGGCAGCTTCAATCGAACCGAATGCGGTCATCAAAATGACAATCGCCCGCGAATTTATTTTTAAGATTTCGGCGAGCAACTCCGTCCCATCGAGCGCGGGCATTTTGATATCGGTCAAGACCAATTCGTATTTTTCGGCAGCGAATTTGGCGAGCGCGGAGTTGCCGTCGGCGGCGGTTTCAACTGCATAGCCTTCGGCGGCGAGAAACTTTCGCAAAACGTCGCGCATCGCTTCTTTATCGTCCACCACGAGAATTTTCGGGCTGGTATTTCGCTTGGTTGCCGCCATAGCAAAAATGTTACCGCAAGTTTGCCGAAAGTCGAATCGTTGAAACTTCTTCGGTTTGGCGGCGCGGGGAAAATTTCCGCCGATTGCGGTTTATAATCACGATTTGCATTTGTGTTATGCTGTGGTTTTACAAACCCGTACGAAATTTTATGCCGAAAAAATCCTTAAATTTCGACGCTTCGATGTTCGGCGGGATTCTGCAAAATCTACCCGACGCGATTCTGATGATTGACGCAAGCGGCGAGATTTTCTACACGAATCCGGCGGCGAACGAGATTTTCGGGTTGACGGCGAACGACGTAAAGCCAAAGAAATTCGCCGCTATTCTGCCCGCCGATTCGCCTTTGCGAACGCCGGAAAATCTCGCCGCGCTCTGTCTCAAAGTCGCGGAAAACGGTTTTCTGAAAGATTACGAAACGCAGCTTTTGGACAAAGACGGCAAAATTATCACGGTCAATTTGATAAAAACCGCGATTTACGAAAAGAGCGGAAAAGTCGGCGGATTTTCCATCATCGTCCGCGATACGACCAAAACCAGAGAAGGAGAGCGGCGCATTTCGCGCCGCAACGCCCAACTATTCGCGCTGATTGACGTTGCCGAAGCGATTACGCAGATGTCGGAAGTCGAATCCCTACTCGAAAACATTCTGAACGCCGTTCTGCGCGTGATGAATCTGCATTCGGGCTGTGTCCATCTTTTGAACGAGGAGAGCGAATCGCTCGAACTCGCCGTGCGCGAAAATCTTAACGAAAAGATTTGCAAGATCATCAAAAGATTTGAACTCGGCGAAGGTGTCATCGGACAAACCGCCGTTTTGGGCGAAACTCTCCTGGTTGCCGACACGACGCTTGACCGGCGCGTGGCGCGTCCGATCTCGCTTGAAAAAATCGGGTCATTGGCGACCGTTCCGCTCGTCGGGCGCGGCGGTGTCGTGCGCGGCGTTCTGACGCTTTTTCACGACGCGCCGCGTGTTTTTACCGAACACGAAAAATCAATGCTGACGGGCATCGGCAAGCAAGTCGGCGTGGCACTCGAACGCGCCGACTTGTTGGGCGAGGTGAACGACGCGCAAACCGAATGGGCGGAGACTTTCGATGCGATGACCGACGGCGTTTCGATTCACGCGCCTTCGGGAAAAATTCGCCGCGCCAACGCATCGCTGGCGCAAATGTTCGGCGAAACGGCAGAAAACCTCGTCGGAATTCGTTGCTGCGAACTTTACCACAACTCGAAAACGCCGCGCCAAAACTGCACGATTATGCGAACCGTGACCGAACGGCTGCCGCAGAAAGTCGAATTGACCGACCGTCTGCACGGGCGCGTTCTCCGCATTATCACCGACCCGATTATCGGCGCGGAAAACCGTGTCATCGGGGTCGTCTGCACGACGCGCGACGTAACGGACGAAAAACTCATCGAACGCCGTTTGATTCAGCAGGAACGCATCTCCGCCATCGGCGAAATCACCGCCGGTATCGCGCACGAAGTCGGCACGCCCCTTAATATCATCTCCGCCAATCTCGAATTTTTGCTGCGCTCAAATCGGGATTTGAAAACGAGCGAAGAAATTATCGCCATCCGCGAACAGACTTCAAATATCACCAATCTGGTAACGCAGTTGCTCGATTTCTCCCGCAACCGCTCGCCCGAACTAGCGGCTTTTAACGTCAACGAATTGATCGAGAAAACCGTCGGCTTGCTCAATCACCAACTACAAAATTCCGGCGTAAAAACCGATCTGCGGCTTGCGCCGTATCTGCCGACCGTCGAAGGCGATGCTTCGCAAATTCAGCAGGTTCTATTTAATCTCATCACCAACGCACGGCAGGCGACGGACACCAACGAAATCCGCGAAAAAACTTTGAGCATCGTAACCGATACGGCGTTTCTGCCGACCGAAAATTTCAGTCAGCCGCATA
Organism: Pyrinomonadaceae bacterium; assembly: GCA_043772175.1. Taxonomy (GTDB): domain Bacteria; phylum Acidobacteriota; class Blastocatellia; order Pyrinomonadales; family Pyrinomonadaceae. Next base: position 7,544 of record JAYVGL010000288.1, read on the forward strand.
TCGTCATTACGATTTCCGACAACGGACGCGGCATTCCGCGAGACGCGCTGCCGAATGTTTTCAACCCGTTTTTCACCGCCAACAAAGAAGGCGGCACGGGTTTGGGTTTGGCGATCAGCCACCGCATCATTCAGCGGCATCACGGAACTCTACTGATTGAAAATAATTCGACCGGCGGCGTTGCCGTGAAGATTCGTCTGCCGCTGGGTCAGAGTTGAAATTATACGGCGGTTTGAAATCCTAAACTTTGAACTTCAAACAAATTTCGCTAAACTCGAATTCGTGCAAAACTACGAATCGAACGAAGCCGAAAATTTCTCGTCGCCGCCGATCAAAAAAGATATTTCCGCCTCGGATTTATCACCCGTTTCGCCCGACAATCCGCCCTGGAACAGTTGGACGGCAATCGGCGTTTGGCTGGCGAGTATTTTATTTATCAGTGTCGTCCCGGTTTTTTTGGTAATTCCGTATGTTTTTCTCAACGGCGGTTTCTCGGTCGAAAAGGTTCAAAGCAATTCGACGGTGATTTTATTAAGCATTATCGGTGTTATTCCCGCGCACATTTTCACCCTGGGCGCGGCGTGGCTGGTCGTTACCAAACGCGATAAATTTTCGTTTCGTGAAACTTTAGGCTGGCAGTGGAACGGTTTCAACGTCTGGACTTGTCTGGCGATTTTAGTCGGATTTTTTATTTTGGCGAGCATCGCTTCCAATTATTTCCCGGGACAGGAGAATGATTTTTCGCGGATTTTGAAAAGCTCGCGGACGGCGGTTTACATCGTCGCGTTTCTGGCGACTTTCACTGCCCCGCTGGTCGAAGAGGTCGTCTATCGCGGGATTTTATACTCGGCTTTTCAGCGCACGGTCGGCGTTCCGGCGGCGGTTGCGCTGGTAACATTTCTTTTCGCGCTCGTTCACGTCCCGCAGTATTATCCGAGCTACTCGACGATTTTTTTGCTGTGCCTGCTGAGTCTGATTCTGACTCTGGTTCGGGTTCGCACTCAAAATCTACTGCCGTGTATCGCTTTGCATACGGTTTTTAACGGCTCGCAGTCGCTCCTGCTGATTTTGCAGCCGTATCTCGAAAAAGCCGTTGAAAATCAGCAGTCGCCAGCCGCTTGGCTGTTTCATTTCTTCAAATAAAAAAGGCTGGAGAAAACGATTCTCCAGCCTTAAACTTTTCTGACGGTATTTTAATTTCCGTCCTTTTTAGTCGGTGTCGTCGCCGCCGGAATCAAGACCGGCATCGCGGATTCGTTTGTCGGCATCTGGACGCGGGTCGGCGAAGACGGTCTCACCGAAGGGAACGCCGACGAATCGTTGCTGCGGATTTCCGTCGGAAATTGTCCGATTTCGCTTTGAATTTTTTCAAAAGGCGGACGCACTCTGCCGGTCGCCGCTCCGTCCTGCCGATCCATCGGCGGTGTTTTCGTGTTCGCGCCGATTCTAATCGGAAGCGTGTTCTGATTACCGGTGTCGGTCGGCGTAGTTCTGATCGGCGGATAATAAATCACCGACGGCAGATTATAACGCCAAATGTCACTCGGATAAAAATATCCGTAAGGCGAGTTCCAGCCGTAACCGAACGGCAGAAAACAATAACTGCCGAACGCCGGGCTGAACACCCAAAGCCCGTAAGAATCATACAAACTCCAGCGCGTGTTATAAAAAGACCCGATCAAACTCGTGCGGAGATCGCGTTCCTGCAATTTGGCGTTGACCTTTGCCAATTCCTTGGCGCGGGTTTTACTGAAAATTTCAAAATCGTCTTTTTCGTCGCGGTCGAATTTGGCGACCGACACCTGATTGCCTTTGACGACCGCTTCTCTGCCGCTTTTGACTTCCGTCGCGTAAACGTCGCCGATTTGCGCTTTGCCTTTCCAAACTTCGATTTTGCCGGTTCCGTCTTGCAGCACGTCAATGCGATAAACGCCGGTTTTGACCACGTAGAATTTAGCGTTCGGCGTGATAACGGCAAAACTGAATTCGTTATCGGTGATAACTTCAAAAATCGCGCTGCCGGCGTTTAATTTCAACTGCAAGTCTTCGAGCGCGGTCGTCGTAAATTCAAATTTGGAGTTTTCCGCCAGCCGCACGAACGAGCCGGGATTTAATAAAATTTCCGCTCTGCCGCCGCTGCCGGTCGAAACCTGATCGCCGATTTCCAAAGTGTCGCCTTTGAGCAATTGCCCGCTGCGACCGGCTTTCCGTGCCACGCTGACGCTGCCCTGAATCAAATTTACGCCGCCCGGTTTAGCGGAAATCACATACAAACTCGATGTCGCCGACGCATTCCGGCGGCTTTCCTGGGCGAAAGCGGACGCGCACAGGAGAACGCTCGTTAAGCCGAACGAAAAAAGGTAAAACAGATTTTTTTTCATTTTCTTTTCCTCAAAAATTTGGTTCTCGAATTTCGATCTTACGCTCTTTTAATTTTTATCACAATGATTTTTTGCCGACGGCGACTTTAACCGGCGAACCTCGATCAGCGGAAATTTAGGAACAACCTTTGTCCGCCCGCCGTAATCAAAGAACTGCCGACGATCTAATCGTCAGGCAAATTGCAGAAGGAAACAAATATGGCTACTTACAAAGACCCGATTCAATGTTTTGCGCCGCTCGAAGTTATTGAGCGCTTATTGGAAATTCGCGCCGAACTGGGTTTTCCGGCGGCGATATACGTTGATAATTCGATGGATTTAGCCGAGTTTTTGGACGCTTACGGATTCGATGTCTATTCTTTTTCCAACGGAAGCGAAAAAATAAATTACGGCGACTATCGCGCCTCGATTGTGCCGGGCGGCGACGCGATTCATTGTTCGATGACGGCGCATTAGAAATTTTACGATTCCCCAAACAAACAGAAGGAACGCGGAAGGTGAACTTTTAGAAGAAAGCCTTCCGCTTTCTGATTTTAAACCGCTTTGACGATAAAAAGCGTTCCGTCGTCGTCCAAAAATTTTCTTTCCGTAAAGTCGGCGACACCTTTTCTGATAAAATCGATCAATTCTTTGGCGGGCAAATCTATGCCTTCTAAAACTCTCTTGGCGAAACGGTCGTTGCCGTATTCTTCGCCGATTGAATTGGCACTTTCGACGATGCCGTCGGTGTATAAAACCATCAACTGATTTTCTTCAAACCGGATAAAATGCTGGTGATAACGCGAATCGAAAAACATTCCGAGCGGCAAATCGCCGTATTCGACGAAGCGGTATTCGCCGTTCGGTTTGATTAAAAGCGGCGGATTATGTCCGGCGTTCGAGAAAACGAAGGTGCGGTTCGTCGCATCCAGAATGCCGTAAATCGCCGTGATAAATTGATTGTCTTCGACCGAATCCCAGAGCAGATTGCCGACTTTCGACATTGCGATATGCGGCGCGTAGCCGATCTGAACGCTCGAACGCAGCGAAGCCCGCAGAAAAGACATCAAAAGCGCGGCGGGAATTCCTTTGCCGACGACATCGGCGACGACGATGCCGATCTGGTCGTCGAACATTTTCACCCAATCGTAGTAATCGCCCGATACTTCTTCGGTCGGGAAAACATACGCGCTGATGTCGAAACCTTCGATTTGCGGATCGGCTTCGGGCAGCAGTTCGAGTTGAACTTGGCGGGCGATTTCAAGCTGTGCCTGAAGCCGATTTTTTTCGACGACCTGCTCGTGAAGCTGCACTTTTTCGATGATAATCGCCACTTGCGAAGCGAGCAGCTGCAAAACCGATAAATCGTCTTCGTCGTAGGCGTTCAGCGTATCGCTTTCCAAATCGAACACACCGATCACTTCGTCATTAGAAATAATCGGCGCGACCATCTCCGATTTCGTCGCTTTTCTGGCTTGAAAATAGCGCGAATCCTGCGTAACATCCGCCGAAATCAACGGCTTGCGCGACTGCGCGACGTAACCGATGAAACCTTCGCCGACCTTTAAGTGCGGCGCGACCATTTCGGAACTAAGCTGATAACCGCGCAGAACTTTCGATTTGAAAATATATTCGTTCCCTTCGTCGTGGACGGCGGATTCGATCAAGTAAATGCCTGCCGCGTCGTAAGGAATCAGAGAGCCGAGCGTGTCCATCACGAGCGTCAAAACTTCATCCAAATCGAGCGAACGGCTGATGGTTTTGGTGATGTCGAGCAGCATCCGCAGTTTATCAACCGTCGAAAGTTCCGGGTCGGGCGTAGAGTTTTGGTTTATCGGTTCAGTCATATTGAGTAATGGTAAATGGTAAATGGTAAATGGTAAATACGAATCTTATATTTACCATTTACCATTTACCATTCTACAGTTCGCCGCTCAACACTTTGTCTTTGTATTCATCCCACAGGCGTGAAACTTTCATTCGATATTCGACGAGTTCACGACTGACGTTAAAATGGCGGGCGATTTGGCGCGAGGTTTTTCCCTGTGAAATCATCGTCTGCAAAGCCGAATATGGAACGAGTGCCGCCGCGCCGACCGAATACGCCGCTTCTTCGTCCGTTTCACGATAATCTCGCGCAATCGGCTTGCCGTGTTTATTGAGGGTTTCAATTGCGAGACGCGACGGCTGATGTCCGAGAAAAACGTGACAGATTTCTTCCATCAAAGTCGCGTTTTGCCGATTTTCGCCGTGCGTCGGATTTAAGATAATCAATTTTCTGCCGTCAAACAAAGCCTGCGAACACGCGCCGCCCGACCATTTATCGCTGCCCACGCCGAGCAGGTGCGCTTTCGTTTCAGCGGTTAAAAACGGTTCGATCTGCTCGAACGAAGCGACTAGCAAATTAGCATAGTGCGCCAGTTCAAACGGATTCAAACGCTCGTCATCGCGCCGCAAACCGGCAAATTCGCGCAAGCCGATGGCTCTGATTTCATATTGTCTGCCCTTGTTCGTCGGCGGCAAAATCGAGGTATCCACGCCCGCTATTATACATAGATTCGGGTCGCAATAGTAAGGAAACACTCGAAAATTTGCCCAAAACTTCGATTCCGCCGCTCGCTCGCGGTTCACAGCCGCATTTTCGCGCTGCATCGTTTAGTTATAGAAAACAGGTTCTCTGCGCCGGTTCTGAGCCGTCGCGCACAGACTTCGAGCCGTCGCGCACGGCGTTAAAGACACGCGCACGGTGAACAGGACGGATATTAACTTATCCTGCCGTGACAATTTTAATTTCTTGACACCGATTTGCTTTGAAACCTACACTTAAACATAATCGAAAAAGGACTTTCAACATTGTGAACCTGCCGAATTATTTATCTTTAGCGCGTATTTTTCTCGTTCCGCTGCTAGTCGTCATCTTGCTGACACCGTTTGCGGAAGATTATCTCGGCGTCAGCAGTTACGCGCTCGCCATCGCCATTTTTCTCGCTGCATCGTTCACCGACATCCTCGACGGTCATCTCGCCCGCCGCCGCAATCAGGTTTCCAATCTCGGCAAACTGCTCGACCCGATTGCCGATAAATTATTAGTTTCCGCCGTTTTGGTGGTTCTCGTCGAAAAACATCTCGCGCCCGCGTGGGCGGTCGTGATAATTTTGGGCAGAGAATTTATCATTACGGGTTTGCGCTCGATGGCGGCGAGCGAAGGCATCATTATTCAGGCGCAGAAAAGCGGGAAAATAAAAATGTGGGCGCAGTGCGTCGCCATCGTCGCGCTGCTCGTCGCGGGCGCGAACGGCAATCCGCCGGTGTCAAATTTCGGTTGGGAACTGCCGAGCTTTCGTTTTTGGGAGGTCGCCGAAGTGCGAACCGCGTTCGCCCATCTTTTTAATTTCGCGGTGGACACGGACGATTGGCGCGTCTTCGGTTATTTGGTCGGACGCGGCGGATTATGGATTTCCGTTATCACCGCCGTTTGGTCAATGTATGATTATTTCAAATACTTTTTCATCGAAAATAAACGACGCAAATCGTTGAAGGAAATAGTTCCGGTAGAATGAACTTCGGCAAATATAAACAAATAAAAAGCGGAAGCCGGTGCTTCCGCTTTTTATTTTTTCGAGTTCCGTTTGATTTTTGCTACCGAACGGCGATTTTCGGCGGCTGATTCGGGTAATCGAATTGTCCCGTCCCAAGCGGCGGCGCAGTTTTGTCGGCAAATTTGCCGTTTTTATTCGCCGCCCGAATAACGCCGTCTTCGGTTGAAAAGTAAAACGAGCGAGTTCCGGTCGAACTGACACCGCCCGAACTCACCGACGGTATCGCGTGAATTTCACAGCCGCCGCCGATGATCGGCAAATCAACGATGGTAAAACGATAGCCGCTTTTTTCTCCGTTCGCCAAAACCGAATCAATTAACTGCTTGGAACCGAGCGTCCGCAAATCGCCGCAGCTTTGATTGCCGTTCACATTCATCAATATTTCCTCCGCGCCGGCAAGCGTGCGAAGACTGGAAATCGCCGAACCTTCATTTGCCGCCCGCCGCGCCGCCAGCAGATTCGGAATCGCAATCGCCAAAATAACCGGAACAAATAAAGCGGTTATCGCGCTCGCCGCTATTCCGGCAATCGCAAATCCTTTGCCGCCGTAGATTTGCGGTTTCCTGTTGGCTTTGACCAGCGCGACGATGCCCAGAATCAAACCAATCGGAGCAAACAAAACTCCGACTAAAATGATCGAAGTTACAAAACCTAAAATTCCCAAAACCAGCGATGCAATCGCCAAACCGCTTTTCAAATCGGCTGACCGATTATGTTGATAATTCGGCGGTTGAAAATTGTAAGCTGGCTGATTTTGCTGCCATTCGTTCTGAAACGGCGGCGGTTGTCGAGCGTTCGATTCCTGATAACCGGAAGACTGCTCGCCGAAGGTATTCTGCGTCGTTTGATTTTCGTCCGCCGTCGTCCGAAAGACAAGTCGGCAACGCTTACACTCGGCGACGGTCGCCCAATTTGTCAAGTTGCACTGCGGACATTTGAAACTGGTCATAAATTATCCCTCGTTTGGGAATAGCGAATGAGAAACGCTTCGGCGAACACTCGTCATTCGTAATTTGGAATTCGTAATTTGCTTACTGTAATTCCACGCTGTCGCCCGTGTGAATTTCCTGCGTCGTGCGAACGATCACCGCCGTCGCCGTGCGTTCTTTGACGTTCAAAATTACGATCTCGCCAAGGACGTTTCGCAAAGTTTTCGGTCGGTCGCGTTTGGCTTTTTCGGTCGTAACGACTTTTCCATCGGCTTTTTCGCCGCCTTTGCGTCCCGACTGATTGGAGTATTTGCCGCCGCGATATTCGAAACTTTGAAAACCTTCCTGTCTTGCGCTGACCGATTCCGGCGGTAAATCGTCGAGAATGTTTCCCGAACCGAGCGGTCGGTAAATCGTCAGATAATCGCCGGTTTTGAGATTGTCTTCCGCGCCCAGATCAATATAAACGATCTGCTCGCGCCCCAGCAGTTCCTGATTGTCCCGCGCCATAAAAATTTTGCCGTTCGTCTTGCCCGACGAATCCGAAAAGCGATCTAACGCCGGACGCTGTTCAAACATCGGACTCGTGCGCGTCGGAATCGGCTGCACCAAATCGCCGAGAATCAAGTTGTCGCACGACGAAACGACGCGCCCGACCGATGTTTCCGATTTGACGCTGACGATTTCGACCGCGCCGATTTCCTGCACGTAAAAGCCGAGATTTTTCTTTTTCGTCCACCGCGTTTCGACGCGCCCGCGCGGACGAATCACCGACATCATATCGCCGATTTTCACGCCTTTATTCGCGCCCATACTGATATAAACGAAATCGTTCTGCGCGTAGATATTTTTTTCCTGTTCATTCTCCGCCCCGACGATTTCATTTTTAACGTCAACCGTCCCGGTTTCGACGTAACCGGCGCAGTATAAATTGTTTTTGCCGACCAGCGGCATCTCCCGCATTTCCCGGTTATAAATCACCTGCGGCGTTGGAGTCGGCTTCTGCGCGAAGGCATTTGCCGAAAAAAATAACACGATTAAAGAAAGCGTTCCGCCACTCGTTTTATAGAAATTCTGAAAACTCACGTTGTTCTCCTTTTTTGGTTTGACTGAATTTAGATTTGAAAAAAGACTAGAGGCTAGTTTGAATTTTTGCTTGTGTGCCTTCGTTCAGGCATTTACATCGTAACCTTTCAGTTAAACAATCGTCAACATTTATTTTTTCGGTTGAACCGAATAATTTTATCGTTGCGCTTGCAGAATGTGGATTGGTTTTGTAGTATTTTGACTTGTCATAAAGTTTCATCAGCCGGTGTAGCTCAGTTGGTAGAGCGTTTGATTTGTAATCAAAATGTCGGCGGTTCAGATCCGTTCACCGGCTCCAATAAATTAAATATCTTAAGGCATCGTGTTCGATGCCTTTTCTTTTTGAGTTGCCGGTGTAAGGAAAATAAAGATCGGAGAGTCAATCGGAAGGATTCGGTCTCACGTTGTTTTTCGTTAAAGATTTCACTTTGGCGCAGCCGTTCTGCCGGTGCGCGTGATAACGATTCGCTTTTCGCCGTTTGAACCTTCGGCGGCGACGACTTTTATTCGGCGGAAAGTTCCGTCGCGTTTTTCGTTGGTCGGCGTGTAGGAAATCAGATATTGAGTGCGGATTTCGCGGGAGATGTCGGCGGCGATTTTGGATAAATCGGCAATTGAAGCCGGAAAATAAACTTTTCCGCCGGTTTCGGTCGAGAGACGAGTCAGTAAATCTTCGGCTTTTTGGCGGCGGCTGATGCCGCTCGCATCAGGTGTCGCCGTCAAATCGTTGACGAAACCGACCGCGTAAATCTGCACCTGCGATTCGCGGAGCAAATCGAAAAGTTCCGATTCTTTGTAAAGACTATTCCGGTCGTCGCCGTCGGAGACCAAAATCAGAGCGCGGATTTTGACATCTTCTTTTTTTCGGGATTGCTGATGTTCGTCAACCTTTTTCGCCGTTTGGTAAACCGCGTCAATAATCGCCGTTTGTCCGCCTTCGACGAATAAATTATCGAGCGCGTTGACGAGCGAATCTTTATTCGACGTAAAATCCTGCACGACTTCGATTTTGTCGCGGCTGACAAAACGCACGACGGTTGATTCGTCCTGCGCGAGATTTGAAGCGACGATAATTTTTCCGGCTTCGATAATTTTGCCGAGCTGGGCGCGAAGCGAGCGCGAATTATCAATCAGAAGCGCGCTGACAATCGGCACTTCTTCCATCGTCAAAGCGGTAATCGGCTGTAAAACGTCGTCTTCGTAAACCTTGAACTGCGATTGATTCAAATTTTTAACCGTGCGGTTGCCGCCGTCAACGACGCGGACTTTTAAGCTGACTTCTTCGGTCTCGACGCGAATTACTTCTTCGTCTTCGACCGGAATCGCCACCGCAGTCGGAGCGGGCGGCGGAACATTTGTTGTTTGTTTCGGCGGAACACTCGCCGGTCTTGAAACAACGGTCGGCGTTGATTTGACCGGCATCGGCGGCGCGACGGGCGGCACAGTTTTTACGGGTTTTTCCGTTTCCAAACGCTGAATCGTATCTTTGCGAATCCAGCCCTTAATCGTTCGATCCGAGACGGAAACGTAATACCAGCCGTAACTTTCCTGCGTTTTCTCGAACGTAACTCTTTCACCTTTTTGAAGTGTCCGCACTTTTTCTGAAGTTGTATCGGGCAGTTGGCGCAAATATGTGGAAATGACGATGACTTCTGCCTGTTTCTGGGCGAAAACCGCCAAGCCGGACAGCAAAATTAAAACCGTAGCGATAAAACATTTCATTTCTTTAAATCAGTCGTTTGAATTTTACTACGAATTACGCGCTCAAAAGAAAATCTAACAGGATGGGCAGGATTTACAGGATAAGAAAGATTTAACCGAACTGTTTTATGATCCTGTTCATCCTGTTAGAAAATGCCTTTGGTTTTTTCAGTTGCGTAACTTCCGATCGTAATCACTTGCTGCGAATCTTTTCCCGAAAGCGGACGACGGCATCGGGGCGGGCGACTTTGATGATTATATCGTGCGTTTTCGCCGCGTCGTCCGCTGCGTCTTTGACGCGAAAGCCGAGCCGGTATTGTTCCCTTAATTCGCCCGCCATCTGTTTGAAAACTTTCTTTAATCCCGGCGCGTCGCTCAGATAAAATCTTCCGGCGGTCGTGTCGGACATTTTTTTCAAAGCGTCGGTAGCTTCAATTTCGTCGCTTTTCTCACGCGCCGCGAGTTCGGCTTCGGTCGGAATGTAAATGGTTCCAGTCGGGATAATGACGTTTTTCTTTTTGCGGTATTTTTTACTTCGTTTGCCTTTTTTGCCGCTTGTCGGATCAACGACCATTGCATTCGTCCGGTAAAATACGGTGTAAATCAAGATGTCCGATTCCTCAAACTGACTCAGCAGTTCGTCTTTGGTAACGACGCTTCCGAAATCTACGCCGTCCGTCAGAATGACGACGACTTTGCGACCCGGCAGGTCGGCGAAAGATTTTTGCGTGATTTGCCCGACGGCATTATACATCAGCGTTCCGCCGAGAGCGGAACTCTTAATTTTGTCCAGCGATTTTTTCAGCGTTTTCCGGTCGGAAGTAAACGAATTGAGAATTTTCACCTGATTATCGAACGTCGCCACCAAACATTTGTCCTGCGGATTCAGCAGATCAACAAAATCTTTGGCGGCACTTTTGATGCGTTTCAAAACGTCTTCGGTGCTGCCGCTGGTGTCGAGCAGCAGCGCAATACTAAGCGGTTCGTCAAACGTCGCAAAAAAGGTGATGTTCTGTTTTACGCCGTCCTGATAAACGGTGAAATCCTCCTTTTTCAAACCGGGAAGATAATGCCCTTCGCGGTCGCTGACGATAACCGGAATGCTGACCGGCGATTTGTCTTTTTTTATTTTAGCGAGTTCGATATTTTGTCCCTGCGCTAAAACCGGCAAGGTCAAAAGCGTCGAAAAAAGCCAGGTAAAAACGATTTTCATAACTTCTCCGATAATTTGAAAAATATATTTAAATTCTACCAAACAAATTTCAACTCGACCATATCGGCTTTTGGTTTCAGAATTTCGCGGTTCGACTTGGGTTATCCGGCGAGAAAAAACCTATCGTCTTTTTAAGCAAAAATGTTAATCTTTAGCTTGATTTGAAATCAAGGAGAAATTTTTTATATGTCTTTAACAATTTGCCCCGAATGCGCTCACGAAGTTTCGTCGTCCGCCACCGCGTGTCCGAACTGCGGTCATCCGTTTGTGCGTCCGACCGTCCAGCCGAAAGTTATCGTGCGGGAGCTGCCGCCGGAGAAAGCAGGTTTCCCGACGTGGGCGTTTATTCCGCTCGGACTGCTCGGTTTGGTGCTGGTGTTTGTCGTGTTCGCTTTTATGCGAAGCGGCGACGACGAGGCGCAGCGAAACATCAATATCAAAGTCGCTTCACAGCCGCCGACCGCCAATTCACGCGAAACGACCGTTCGTTCGGACGCGCCGCCGAATCAGGTGATCGTGCCTTCGACTTCGCAATCCGGTCAAGTGGTCGCGCCGCCCGCCTCGTCGCAGACGACGATCACAACTCTGCCTTCGACGACGACGACGACCGCGCCGCCGGTTGCGCCGGACAAAGGAACGGTTAGTTTGGAGGCGAAGGTAGTCGGCAGAAACGGCGCACAAGCCGTGCCGAAAGAAGTTTTTTATCTGCTCGACAAGGATTTGGAAAGCATTCTGAGCGATGCCGACATCGAAGACGAAAGCGGGCAGGGATTGGTCAACGCTTTCGGATTATCAATCGTTTACCCGGATCGTTACGGCGATGTCAGAAGAAAAGCGTTGGCAGCAATCGGCAAACACTCGAAATATAAAGTTACGACCGACGCGGGCGGCAAAGGGCAGATGAAGGATGTCAAACCCGACAGCTATTATCTGTTTGCCATTACCAAAACCGCGAACGGTTTCGCCATCTGGAAAAATTCCGTCACGATTCAGCCCGGACAGAACGCGCTTGTCTTGGAGCCGGTCAGCCCGACGGAAATTACACAGGAATAATTCATTTTGCAAAGCGGACGAAAAGCAGAGATATTGTTTATCTCTGCTTTTTTATTTTTCGTGCGGCGTTTTTTAACTTAGATAATGAAGCCTGAAAAAATTTTCATCAACGAGTTCGGACGCTTGCGAAGCGGCTGGCGATTCGTCGTTTTTTTGATTTTGTTCGTTTGCTTCGGCGGCGCGTTCGCGGCGGTCGGCGAAGCTGCATTGACGAAGCTGGCGATTGATTTCGGTTCGGGAAGCGTTTTGAATCTGCTTCTGAACAGTTCGACATCTTTGGTCGCCGCGCTTCTGGTCGGCTGGTTGTGCGGCAAATATCTCGAAAATCTGCCGTTTCGCGCACTCGGCGCGTGGTTCACGCGAAATTGGCTGAAAGATTTCAGTCTAGGAATTCTTTTAGGCGCGTTTTCGGTTTCGCTCGCCGTTTTGACGGCGTTCGCCTTCGGCGGTTTGAGTTTTCGTCTGAACGAAACGAACGGAGAATCGGCGATTTTGCTGACGCTCGGCATTTCGCTGGTTGTTTTTATCGCGGGCGCGGCTTTTGAGGAAATTCTTTTTCGCGGCTACCTTTTTCAAACGCTCGTCCGCGCCGATCTCGCGTGGCTGGCGATGGCGTTAACCGCTTTGTTTTTTTCCGTCGTTCATCTCGGAAATCCGAGCGCCACTTATCTTTCAACCTTTAACACGGCGTTGGCGGGCGTTTGGTTCGGGCTGGCATACTTAAAAACGCGAACTTTGTGGTTCGTTTTCGGGCTGCATCTGGCGTGGAATTGGTTTCAAGGCGCGATTTTCGGCATCGAAGTCAGCGGCATCACATCGCTGACGACCGCGCCGCTGCTGCGGGAAATTGACGGCGGTCCGGCGTGGCTGACCGGCGCAAATTACGGCATCGAAGGCGGAATCGTCTGCACGATTGCGCTGCTCGTTTCGATTTTACTGATTTGGCGGCTGCCGATTCTCAAACCGACGGAAGAAATGTTGGCTTTGACGGGCGAAGAAAAGCCGACGACAAAAATGAAGTCGTGAGAAAAAGCATCAGTTGTTCGCTGTTCATCATCAACTGTTCACTGATAAACGAAAAGATATTTTCTATTTAATAGTGAACAGTTGATAATGAACGGTGAATAGATTGCGTTTGAAAACGGTGAAGTTTTTTCCCTCACCGCTTCCTCAATCAAACGATTCTTAAAATCCGAAACTCAAACCGATTCTGCCGTTTCTGTCAAAAGTGCGAAAACCGTTTTCGTAATAGTCGTCGCCGAACAAATTTTCAATCGTGCCGAAAACGCGCAGATTAAAGCGTTCGCCTTTCAGCGGAAAATTATAGCCGCCCGTCAAATCGCCGCGCCGGTTGCCGCGAAAACGATAGATGTAAGACGAAAAATTCTCACCGCTGAAAATCGGCGCGAGATAATCGCTCGACGCGAGATAATCGAAATTCACCCAGGCGCGTTTGAATCGCTGCGTCGCTACTAACGTAAATTGGTGTTTCGGAATCCCAAGCGTTTCGAGGTTGCGATTAGTTGAAACCTGCGGAACGCGCTGGTCGCTGTTGGTAAAAGTGTAAGACGCGGAAATGTCGGTCGAATCGGTCACTTTGATTTGCCCGCTGAATTCGCCGCCGCGAGCGATGCCGCCTTTGGTGTTCAAATAACCGCCGAACGGTCGCGGTGCGCCGGAAATAATTCGGACGACATTGCCGAAACCAATCGTTTCAGTCAGTTTCGTGTAGAAATAAACTGCCGTTAATTTGGCGCGGTTATTAAACAGGTTTTGCTCAATGCCGCCGTCCAAAGCGATGGTTTTTTCCGGCTTCAAATTCGGATCGCCGAGGGCGACGAAACTTGGTGTGCCGAAACTGCTGTAAAAAGTTCCGAAGCGTTCGTAAAGCGAAGGCACGCGATAGCCGTTGCCGACGTGAGCGCGAATTTTCGTTCCCGACTTATTAAAAAAATACGAAGCCGCGCCGTCAAAAGTGTAGGCGTTCGGCGGATTTTCCAGCGTCAGATTCGTATAAGGCGCGTTCGCCAAACTGAACTCCGGCGTTTTCAAATTGAAAAATTGAGCGCGAAAACCGCCCGCCAATTGCAGTCTGTTTCTAAATAATTTCAGTAGATTCTGCGCGTAGATCGTATTGCTCGATTGTTTGGCGCGGGCAAAAAAGTTTCCCGTGCCGCTTGGCGTAAAACCGTCGTTGCCGTATTTTTCGTTTTCAAACTCGTAGCCGACGGTCGTTTCATTATAGCGGCTCGGCGTGTAATTTAGCTGCGCGTTCGCGGTATTTATCAAGCCTTTGAAAATGCCGGTCGAAGCACTCTGGAAACCGATTCCGAGAATGCCGTTGTCGTTTTTGCGCTCGGTTCGCAAGCCCTGATATGAAGCGCGGAAAAATAACTGGTCGGTGATAACCTGCGTCAGCGCGAGTTGTCCGACGAACGTCTGCGATTTTTGAAAAGCGTCCGGGTCATTCGCGTCGGGGACGAAATTGGCGTTGCCGCGATTGAGCGCGGGGAACGCCGTTCCGTTCTCGTATCGCCGCAATTCGTCACGCGACAGCGGCACGGCATCGAGAATCGTCGCGGACGAAGGCGACGCGGTTCCGAAAGCCGTGTTCGGACTTGAATTAAGCCGAACGTAAGCATCGGTCACGAAAATTCTGCCGGAGACGTTGGTTTTGGAAAACGGATTGTATTCGACGCGAGTTTGAAAATTCGTGTTGTGCGCGTCGTCCTGCCCGTCAATTCCTTTGGTGTAAACCGTCCGCGCACCGCCGACGTTAAAGCCGATTTTGCCGTCTTTTGTGCCGTCGGAAATGTTGGCGCGAAAGCGTCCCAAACCGTAACCGCCGAACGCGCCGCCGACTTGTCCGTGAAAGCCGGGCTGCGGTTTCGGAGTCTGAAAATCAATCGTGCCGCCGACGGCGTTCGTGCCGTAAAGCGACGAACCCGAACCGCGCAGAACTTCGATTCGATCAACGCTCGTCAATGTAAAATCCGACAAAAACGGCGAAGCGTCGCCCGTAATCGCCGCCGCGTCCCGAAACCGAATCCCGTCAATCAAAATCGCCGTATCTTGATTTCGCAAACCGCGAGTTTTGATATTCGCCGTCCGCCCGAAACCGCCGAGCTGCTGAACGCGAAACCCCGGAATCGAGCGCAACGATTCGACCAAAGAGAAATCGGCGCGGTCGCGTAATTCCTGCGCCCCGATGATGTTGACGGTTTTGGAAACTTCGTCGAGCATTTGCGTTGTGCCGGAGGCAATCACCGAAACTTCTTCTCGGATCGGTTGATAAGAATTTATTTGCAGATCAACTGTTTCCAGTCCTTCGTATAGCAAATTAACCGTTATCGTCGGCGAAACTCCGTTTTTATTTTCTCGAACCCGACTTGCCGACAGGAGATATTCTCCCGCCTGCATTCCGCTGAAATTATATTCACCGTTTGTATTGGTTGAGGTTGTGTATTTAACTTTATTATCCTTTTCAGAAATCAAAGTAACTGTTGCATTAGCGATTACGCCATTTTCACCAGTAACTTTCCCTTTCAGATAAATGCTTTCTTGTGCAAAAATTCCGATTGTCAAAAAGCAAATTAAACTTAAAACTTTGATAATTCTCATATTTTTCCTTTTCCGCCCAGCGCGGAAGTGGTTTTGGTAATAAACAAACCGCTTAAAGTTCCCGACTTTGCGATTTTGAATTTTAGATTTCGGATTTTGGATCGGAAGATTCGCTAACTCTAAATCTGAGCCGCTGAAATCAAACAATCCAAAATCCAAAATCGGCAATCTAAAATCGCCTTCACGGTTGCGTGGGCAGTCGCGGATTTGCGCCGCGTTCCTTTGCGCCGGTTGTTCTGTTCAATTACGAATTTCAAATTACGAATTACGAGTGTCGGAATCGTTTCTTCAATTCGTAATTCGTAATTTGAAATTCGTAATTCGCCTAATAAATCGTCGTCATTCTCCTTTTTCCGCTCGCCGGATTTTCGTCGAGCAAAACTTTGACGTTGAAAACCTGTTGCAGATTACCCGATGTCAAAACCGTTTCGGGCGCACCTTTTGATTGAATCGCGCCGTTTTTCAACAGAATGATCTCGTCGGCAAATTCCGATGCGAGATTGATGTCGTGCGTGATGACGATTGCCGCGCTTTCGCAGGTTTCGCAACGCGCCTTTATCAAGCGAAACAGTAACGCCTGATGTGCCAAATCAAGATTCGCCGTCGGTTCGTCGAGTAATAAAATTCGCGCTCCCGTCGTCAAAGCTCTGGCTAAAACGGCGCGTTGCCGTTCGCCGCCGGAAAGTCGGTTCATCAGGCGATTTTCATAATTACTCAAATCGCACTGTTCTAAACTTTGCCCGGCAATTTGTAAATCGCCGGTCGTTTCCCAACCGAAAGCCGCCCCGTGCGCGAATCTGCCTGCCAAAACGAATTCCAAAACCGACACGGGAAAACTCGTCTCCGTTTCCTGCGCGATGACGGCGATTTCACGGGCGATTTCGCGGCGTGAAAATTTTTCGATAGATTTTCCGTTCAATAAAATCGCGCCGTTCGCAGTCGGCAGACCGCCGTTCAATGATTTCAAAACCGTCGTTTTCCCCGCGCCGTTCGCTCCCAACAGAGCGATAATTTTCCCCGCTTTTAACTCGAACGAAACGTCTTGCACAACCGCGCAAACGCCGTAGTTTATCGAAATGTTTTGGACTTCGAGCATTTTCAGGAATTTTTAGCTGCAGATTTGCACGGAATAAACACGGATTTAGGAAAGATTGATTCATCTGATTTTTATCAGTGTCCATCCGTATAAATCTGTGGCTAGAAATTCTTAATTCCTCCTCAGCAAATAAATAAACAGCGGCGCACCGATCAACGCCGTAATCGCGCCGACGGGCAATTCACGCGGCGCAATCGCCGTTCGCGCAATCGTGTCCGCCGCGACGACGAAAATCGCGCCCGCCAACGCCGAAAACGGAATTACGAAGCGATTATCGCTGCCGATTGTCAGCCGAATCAGATGCGGCACGATCAACCCGACGTAGCCGACCGAACCGCTCGCCGCGACGGAAATACCGACCAGAGCCGAAGCCGTCGTAAAAACGATCAGCCGCACTTTGTTTGTCTCCACGCCGAAATCAAAAGCGTCGCGCTCGCCGATCATCATCAAATTCAACGCTTTAGCTTGCGAAGACAAAATAAACGTCCCGATAATCGCGCAAACTAGGGTCAGATAAAATCCGTTTTTTGTCGCCTGCGATAAATCGCCCAAAAGCCAAAATGTAAACGAGCGAAGTTTCGCCGCATCCAAAAGCGTCGTCAGCAAAACCAAAATCGAGGAAAGAAACGTCGTCACAATCACGCCCGCCAAAACCAACCGTTCGACGTTCATTCCGGCGCGGCTTTTCGCCATTTGATAAACCGTCAAAGTCGCTAAACCCGCGCC
>JAYVGL010000289.1:0-12980 GCA_043772175.1 Pyrinomonadaceae bacterium
GAAATCTAGCTAAAAAGTTTTCCACAGAATCTGTGGAAAACACCTGTGCAAAACTGCTTTTCCGCACTGCCAAACAGTTGATTTTTGGTAACTTCTAGCATTTTGCATATTACAGTGGCATTAATTCCCGCAACATCTTCGAGTGAAAAATGCAAATCCATAAACCACGTTATTTCAACGCTTATAAATTCTCACATAAACTTCTGCCTTTGCTAATTTGCTGCTTTTTAATTGCTTGTCGCGGTCAAAGTGATACAAAACAGAGTTTATCAACCGAAAATCAATCGCCGAACACCGCGCCTGTGATAAACATCAACACGGCTTCCGCCGCCGAACTCGAAAAACTGCCGCATATCGGCGCGAAAACGGCGCAGGCAATCGTCGAATACCGCGAAAAGTTCGGCGGCTTTCGCAAGCCGGAACATCTGCTGCTGATTCAAGGAATCAGCGACGAAAAATTTCGAGAAGTAAAAAGTTTGATAAAAGTCGAATAACTTTATGTTATGCTCCCTTTAAATTTTCGTGATCTGCTCCGTCACCCGTGATGGCTGAAAATCTTTCGTCTAAAAATTTTACGCTTTATCCGCTATTTTGGCTGGCGGTCTGTTTCGCGTTCGGCATCGTAACGGCAAATTTTTTGGTTTTCGGCTGGCAGACTTACGCGGCAACCTGTTTGCTTTCGGCAATTTCCACAGTCGTTTTTATCAATCGAAAATTCAGTCTGGTTTTTCTTCTGACAGCTTTCGCCGCACTAGGCGCGTTGTCTTTTCAGGTTGGCAGCGGGGCGATTGCTTCTCATCGCGTCAAAAGCATCTACGACGAAAACCGAATAAATTCGGGCGATCCGCTCGAAGTCCAAGGCGTTTTGCAGAACGCGCCGGAACTCGCGGTCGGCGGATTTTTCCTGACTTTGAAAACGGAAAAAGCGATTTACAAACAGGCGGAAACGGAAATTTCCGGCAGCGTCAGGCTTTTCGCCGCCGCGCCATCTGAGCAGATTAAAGGCGAATACGAACGGTTAAATTTGAATTACGGTTCGCGCCTGCGCGTCGCCTGTCATTTGCGGCGCGAAAACGGTTTTTTGAACGCGGGCGTGATTTCGCAAACGGAAATTCTCGATCAGCAGGAAATTGATGCGACGGGAATTATCAAAAGCCCTTTGCTCATTGAAAAAATTGGCGAGGCGGATATTTTTCTGCCGCTCGCCTGGATTTACGATTTCAGACAAAAACTGACAATTGACTTTCGGGACAATTTCGATGTTTCGACGGCGGGCGTTTTGATCGCTTCTCTGCTCGGCAACGATAATTTTCTGGACAAACGCACGGCGGAGGTTTTCCGCGACGGCGGCACGTTTCACGTTCTGGTTATTTCCGGCTTGCATATCACGTTTATCGGCGGCTTGACGTTGCTTTTCGTGCGATTTTTCACCAACCGGAAGTTGTGGCAATTCGTGGTTGCGACGCTGTTTTTGTGGTCATACTCAATCGCCGTCGGCGCGAATGTTCCAGTTATCAGAGCGACGATAATGTTTACGATTCTGCTTTTTTCGCAGGTGATCTATCGGAACGGAACGCTGCTCAACGCGCTCGGTTTGTGCGGTCTGATTCTGCTCGCGTGGCGACCGACCGACGTTTTCGCGGCATCGTTTCAACTGACTTTTGCCAGCGTCGGCGCGATAGTTTTGACGGCTTTTCCACTGGTCGAAAAACTGCGTTCAATCGGCGGTTGGTCGCCGTCCGTCGAAACTCCTTTTCCGCCGAAAGTTCCGGTTCGGCTGAAACGGTTTGGCGAGATGCTTTACTGGCGCGAGAAAGTTTGGGAAATCGAAGTTTCGCGGCAGCTCTGGACGGTGAAACTCTTCAAATCGCCGTATTTGAAAAGTCTCGAAGCGAAAAATCTGCAAACTCTTTTCCGATATGTCTTTGAAGCGATTCTCGTCTCGCTGCTCGTGCAGGCGTGGCTTCTGCCGTTTACGATAATTTATTTTCACCGGCTTTCGCCAGCGTCGGTTTTTTTGAATTTATGGGTCGGCGTAATCATCGCCCTGGAGAGTTTTGCGGCGATTTTTGCGATTTTACTCGTCAACATCAACGGTGCGATGGCGTTGCCGTTCGTCAAAATAACGGAAGGTTTGAATTGGCTGCTCGTCAATGTTCCGAATTTTTTCACCGAAAACAGTTTCTCTCCGATGAGAATTCCGCATTATTCCGGCGCACTGAAAGTCGTCTATATTTTGTATTTTATTCCGTTGGTTTATATGGTTTTCGCCGTTAATAGCTGGAAGCCGTTCGCTTTGAATTCCAAATTCCAAACGGCAAATGCCGGATTGTTCGCCTTACCGAAACTGCGTCTCGCCGCGCTGATTTTTACGTCGCTCCTTATTTTAATCGTTTTTCATCCGTTCAGTGCGCCATTTGCCGACGGCAGACTGCACATTGATTTCCTCGATGTCGGGCAGGGCGACGCGGCACTGCTGACGTTTCCGAACGGCGAAATTCTGCTCATTGACGGCGGCGGCAAAATGAATTTCAATCGAGTTTCCGTGCGAAGCGAATATGAAGACGAGCCGGAAATTTTCACGCCGGATGCTCCCGCCATCGGTGAAATGGTCGTGTCGAACTTCCTCTGGCAAAAAGGTTATTCGCAGGTTGACTACATTCTGGCGACGCACGCCGATGCCGATCACATTCAAGGTTTAGCGGACATCGCCGCCAATTTTCGCGTGCGGGCGGCGATTTTCGGGCGCACGCCTTTGCAAAACGCCGAATTTGCCGGTCTTTACCGGATTTTGCAGCAGCGCGGCATCGAATTTACGACAATCTCACGCGGCGATGTTTTAACTTTCGACGACGCGACGGTCGAGGTTTTATATCCCGAAAAAGATGCCGACGCGGAAGCGGCTTCCGACAACAATCATTCGCTGGTTTTGCGCGTCAGTTTCGGAAGGCGAAAGTTTTTGCTGACGGGCGACATCGAAAAAGAAACGGAAAAAGCGTTGCTGAACGCGCCCGAATTCATTCAAACCGATGTTATCAAAGTCGCCCATCACGGCAGCCGGACTTCTTCGATCAGCGAATTTATCAGCGCGGCAAACGCCAAATTAGCAGTGATTTCGGTTGGCAGAAATTCGCCGTTCGGACATCCGCATTCGGAAGTCGTCGAAAGATGGAAAATGTCGGGCGCGAAAGTTTTGACGACGGGCGAAAACGGCACGATTTCCATCTCGACCGACGGCGAAGACTTGCAGTTGAAAACCTTCGAGAAACAAAAAATCTACCGCTGAAAAAACGAAACGGACAGGCTTTCTTCGTCAAAGAAAACCGTCCGAGCGTTCCTGGTTAAAATTTAACAACATTTTACGCTTTCGGGCGGAAAAGTCAATCATTTTTTTTAGCGGGGAGAAGTGCGCCGATTGAGCGGCGAAATTTCAGTGTTTGAAATGCCGTGCGCCGGTGAAAACCATCGCTAAATCGTGTTCGTCGGCGGCTTCGATAACTTCCGCATCTTTGATCGAACCGCCCGGCTGAATGATCGCCGCGATGCCGAGTTTCGCCGCTTCGTCCACGTTGTCGCGGAACGGGAAAAATGCGTCGGAGGCGAGAACGGAATTTTTTAACGGCAAATTAAATCTTTCCGCCCGCATCGCCGCGATTCTCACCGAATCAACGCGGTTCATCTGTCCCGCGCCGACTCCGACGGTGTTCGTTTCGTTGGCGAAAACAATCGCGTTTGATTTGACGTGTTTGCAGACTTTCCACGCAAAAAGCATTGCACGAATTTCGTTTTCCGTCGGCTGCCGTTTGGAGACGACCTTCAAATCGCTTGCCGTAACGATTAAGTTGTCGCGGTTCTGCACGAGAATTCCGCCGGAAATTTGTTTGTATTCGAGGTTTTCGGCGTTTTCGACTTTTTGCACTTTCAAAACGCGCAGATTTTTTTTGTTTCGGAAAATTTCCAGCGCGTCCGCGTCGAAATCCGGCGCAAGCACAACTTCGGTGAAAATTTCGCTGACGGCATAAGCGGTTTCCGCGTCAACTTTGGAGTTGAAAGCGACGATGCCGCCGAACGCCGAAATCGGATCGGTCGCCAACGCTTTTCGGTAGGCTTCCAGAGTCGTCGCGCCCGTTCCGACACCCGCCGGATTCGTGTGTTTGATGATCGCGCAGACGTTTCGGTCGAACTCGCAAACCAAATTCCAAGCTGCATCCGCATCAACATAATTGTTGAATGACATTTCCTTGCCGTGAAGCTGTTCGGCTTCCGCGATGCCGCCGTCTTCAACGAAAGTTTTATACAGCGCGGCTTTCTGGTGCGGGTTTTCGCCGTAGCGTAAATCACCGATTTTCTCTATTTCCAAATTATCTTCAAAAGGAAAATCTTCTCCGTCCGTCAATGAATTGTGTCCGTTCTGACTGAAATCTTCTGCGGCATCGTCTTCAAAATCTTCGGCATCATCATCTTCATCATCTTCATCGTCGAAAAGCCGCGCCGTTTCTTCGTGAATCTTAAACATCGGATCGTCGGCGAGCGGGTGAAACGCTTCGACCAAATCGAATTCTTCGTCGGAGAGTTGTTCGACCAGATAATCGGAAATGACCGAATCGTAATGCGCCGTGTTGGTAAAAGCGAGCGCGGCGAAAGTGCGGCGCGTTTCCAGGGAAATCGCGCCGTCACTTAAAGATAATTCTTCCGAAACTTTCTTGTAGAGCCGCGCGTCGGTTACGACTGCGACATCGCGCCAGTTTTTCGACGCGGAACGAATCATCGCCGGACCGCCGATGTCAATCTGCTCGACGGCTTCTTCAATGGTAACATCTGTGTTTTCAATCGTTTGCTCAAATGGATAAAGGTTGACGACGACCAGATCAATCGGAGTTATGTCATGATCTCGCATCGCTTCGAGATGCGTTTCGTCGTCGCGCAAACCGAGCAGTGCGCCGTGAATTTTCGGATGCAGAGTTTTCACGCGCCCGTCCATCATTTCCGGGAAATCGGTAATTGCGGAAACGTCCGTTACCGTCAGATTCGCTTCGCGCAGAACCTTCGCCGTGCCGCCGGTCGAGATTATTTCCACGCCGAATTCGCTTAATTTACGCGCTAATTCGACGATGCCGTCCTTGTCCGAAACGCTGATTAAAGCGCGTTTGATTACTCTTGATTCACTCATAAAAAAATAGTCCCGAAAATAAAATTAGCGGTCAAACATTGACCGCTAATGACGATATAAATTTTTCCAAACGTAAGTCGGAGAAATAATCTCCTTCGTGTAAGTTTTCAAAAACAGTTTTACCGCCCGCCGCGTCATTCAAAAAAAGAAGCGTCCGAGAAATAAAAGGCTCAGTAAAAACGCTAAAGTGTAGATGACTATTTTGATAAGACTCATAAAATTTCCTATCCTTAAAAAAGAAGAGTCTGAAACGCCGTGATTCAAAAACCTATCTTAGTTCCGCACAGGATTCGATGTCAATTTACAAAAAAAGATTTTCGTCCGCCGCCTTAATTTGCGTCGAGATTTTGATCGCCGCGCTGATGGTCGCGGCGCACGATTTGGAAGTGAATGTCAAAATCAACCCGACTACGCCCGAAGTCATACAGATTAGCGGCAAAACGTCGAAACCATCGAAAATAAACTGGTTCTTCTTGAAAACCGTCGCTAACGCCGATAATTTGGGCGCGAGAATTTTAGGCTTTCAGTTGTTCGACGAACAAAATCACGTGGTCGCCGTTAAAAAACTGCTCGACGGCGAATATCTGGCGGATGCGGAGGCAACCGGTTTTCAGTATCAAATCAACCTCGCGCCGCTGTCGAATGCGGCGGCGAAAGCGCACGTTTCGTGGATTTCGGGCGAGCAGGGAATTTTAATGCTCGACGATTTGCTGCCGCAGTTTTCGGCAGATAACCGCAAAGTTTCAGTGCAGGTCAAGTTTGAACTGCCGACCGACTGGAAGTTAATTTCAAGCGAAAAAACGGCGGGCGAAAATGTTTTCGACGCAGACGATTTAGCGAAAGCCGTTTTTGTCGCCGGAAAGAATTGGCGCGAAATAAAATCCGAACACTTGAATCTGGCGATCTCCGGCGAATGGCGGTTTACGGATGCCGAAGCCGCACGGACGGCAGACGAGATTGCCGCCGAATATCGGAAATTATTCGGCGAAATGCCGGGCGAAAAACTACAAATCGTGCTGATGCGTTTGCCGAAAGATGCGAGATTCGGACGCTGGGAAGCCGAAACACGCGGACGGACGGCGATGATTTTTTCCGCCGACCAGCCTTTTAAGTCGCCGTCAATTCAATTGCTGCACGAACAGTTGCGACACGAGCTTTTTCATCTCTGGATTCCGAACAATCTAAATTTAACAGGCAATTACGATTGGTTTTACGAAGGTTTTACCGTTTATCAGGCGTTGCGGACGGGCTTGCAGATGAATCAAATCCGGTTTGAAGATTTTCTGGCGACGCTCGCCGAAGCGTATAATCTCGACGGCTTCAAAACGAACAATTTTTCGTTAATCGAATCGTCGGCAAATCGTTGGAACGGCGCGAATCGTCAGGTTTACGCGCGCGGAATGCTGCGCGCGGAATGCTGGTCGCTTTTTTATGCGACATTTCATTTTTAAGAGACGGCAAAGTCGGGCGTTCGGTCGAAAAAATCCTGCAGGAAATGTATCAAAAGCATCGTTTCCCCAACGAACCGGCAGACGGCAGCGCGGCGATTTTGAGTGTTTTGAGAAGTTATCCGTTCCTCGATGCCATCGTTAAAAGATACGTCGAAGGCGCGGAGAAAATAGATTGGGAAAGCGATTTGGCAGCAATCGGCATCGAAACGACAACGGAAAATTCTTTCGTTAAACTCGGCGTGAAAGCGAAGCTGAACGGCAGACAGAAAGATTTATTAGACGAGTTGGGTTATAATAACTGGCGGAAAATCTCTCGAAAAACAAAATGACGGCAAAGAAATTATACACATTTTTAACGCTTGTTTTCGTCGGTCTGACGATGAGCGGCTGCGGCGTGGTCGGCAGCACGGTGGACAACGTAACGGGTTTGGTCGGGTTAAACGAAACCGGCACGGTGATTGCCAATCGAGCGCAGATTCGCAGTTCTTACGCGGTGGTGGCGGCTGATCTTTTGGAAGTCAAACGGGGCGACGCGCTAGAAGTTCTCGACGAAGTTGATTTTGAAAAGATTCACTGGTATCGCGTCCGCGCCAGAGACGAAGATAAAACCGAAGGCTGGATCGAAGCGCAAAACATTATCACCAGTGAACTGCTCGATAAATCGAAAAAAATCGCCGACGAAGACAAAGATTATCAACCGCAGGCGACCGGACAGATTCGCGCCGCGACCAACCTTCGCACCACGCCCGAACAGCACGACGACAACATTCTCGTCAAACTCGACAATCTTTCGACCTTTGAAATAGTTTCGTGGCGATTCGTCCCGAAAGTGCAGGACGCTTCCGACACGGATAACGCCAAAAAAGGCGATGACAAACCGACGAAAGGAAAATCGAAAAACGCTGAGATCGAAGCCGCGAAAGAAGCCGACGAGCCGGATAAAATCGAAGACAAATACGATATTTGGTATAAAGTGCGGCTCGACCGTTCGGTCTCGCCCGCGCCTGCCGGTTGGATTTTCGGCAGACAAGTCGAATTGCAGGTGCCGTCCGACATCGTTTTCTACCAGAATAACAACAAAAAATACGTAACTTGGCAAAGGCTCGACAGCATCGAAGCGAACGACAAATCAACCGCTAAAGACAATGCGAAATCTTCCAAGCCGGGCAGTTGGGTGATTTTATCAAGAAGCAATCTCGTCAAAATGCAGGACGGCGCGGAAGCGGATTTCGACGGGATTTTGGTTTTGGCTTACGACAAATATAACGAAGAACATTACACCGCCTACCGCAGCGGCGATGTTTGGGGGACTCTGCCGCTGAAAGTCGAAGGAACGGGCGATAATAAAACTTTTGTTTTGAAACTTCGCAACGCTGCCGGACAGATGGAAGAAAAAAGGTTCGTAACCTTCAAAGACCCGAAAGGACGTTTGAAAGTTACCGTGCCGGAAGGCGTGGCGGCGGGGAAGTAGTTTTAGATTCAGGATTCAAGATTTAGAATTTAAGGTTTAAGATTCAGGATTCAGAATTTAAGACTAAAAAATCTTGAATCTTAAACTTTGAATCCTGAATCCTGAACCAACAAATTTATGAGCGAAAATCTTGATTTAGAAAATCCGTTTCCCGAACCGTTTGAATTGGAAATTACCGATTCGATTGATCTACACGCTTTTGCGCCGCGCGATGTCAGATCGGTCGTCAAAGCCTATCTGAGCGAAGCCAAAAACAAAAATTTCAAGATCGTCAGAATCATTCACGGCAAAGGAATCGGCGTTCAGAGAAACACGGTTAGAGAAGTTTTAGCGGCGACGGAGTTCGTTAAATCATACAAAAACGCGCCGGAATTTTCGGGAAATTCCGGCGCGACGGTCGTTGAATTCAAATGATTTTTCTCAGCGGTCTTCGATCACGTCCGCCCAAATTTCTTCTTCTTCGGTTTCCTCAAAAAAAGTCTCGAGCAGATCGTTTTGCTCGGTGATTTGTCGTTCGGCTTCGTTGACGCGCTTGGAAAGATATTTAGTGTGGCGTTCGAGTTCGTAAAGACGCTTTTTTTGCTCGCGGTTGATTTTTTCCAAGTAAATCATATAAAAAAACTGCAGACCGGCAACGCCGGACAGCGAAAGCGACAAACCGATTAATACATACCACATCATAGCTTTACGAATGACAAAGGATAATGATAAGTGATGAATAAAACCTCGGACGTTGGTTATTTTATTCATCACTTATCATTCACCTGTTTCTCGTGATTATACCTTTACAAACCGCAAAGGAAAAGCCAAAATTTTAATATCAACCGTTAATGGAGAAAAAAATGAAAGAAGACATCAGCAGCACAGTTCCGTCGGCACTGAATCTAGACCGGCGCGATTTCTTTGTTACATCAATTCTGGCGGGCGTTTTCGCCCTCGCCGTGCAGCCGATCAGCGCACAGACGAAAATTACGACCGACGCGAACGGCTTGATCGCGGGCGAAGTGAAAATCCCCGTCGCGGGCGGCGAGATGCCCGCATATCGAGCGATGCCCGACGCGAAGAATAAAAAGTTTCCGGTGGTTTTAGTCGTCCACGAAATTTTCGGCGTTCACGAATGGATTCAGGACGTTTGCCGAAGATTTGCAAAGCTGGGTTATCTGGCGATTGCGCCGTCGCTGTATGCGCGGCAGGGCGACGTTACGCAAATGAAAGACGTGCCGGAAATTATCGGCAAAGTCGTCGCCAAAACGCCGGACGCGCAGGTGATGACCGATTTAGATGCGACGGTCGCCTACGCCGGAAAGAACGGCGGCAACGTGAAAAAACTTTCAATCACGGGCTTTTGCTGGGGCGGTCGCATCGTTTGGCTTTATGCGGCGCACAATAAAAACGTGGACGCGGGCGCAGCCTGGTATGGCGGTTTGGTCGCTTCGGCGAGTCGTCCGAAAAACGATTTGCAACCGACGATGCCGCTCGACGTGGCAAAAGATTTGAAAGTTCCCGTTATTGGTTTCTACGGCGGATTGGATACCGGAATTCCGCTTGATTCGGTTAAGCAGATGCAGGAAGAACTAAAAAAAGGAAAATCGAAATCGGAAATCATCGTTTATCCGAACGCCAAACACGGCTTTCTTGCCGATTACCGAGAGTCATACAACAAAGAATCTGCCGAAGATGCGTGGAAAAAATTGCAGAATTGGTTCAAGAAAAACGGCGCGGTTTGAAATAACCAATCGAATCGGCCTTTAAGTGTTTATGGAAACTGAAAACTTACAACTTATCTACACGCTTCTGTGCGACGACGTGCGGCTCGAAATGGGCAATAAAATTTCGATGATGGGCGTTTTTCAAAATATAATGGTCGAGCAGCTGCCGGTTTCATTGATAAAATTTGCCGTCGTCAACCACTGGCGCGGCGGCGGCAATCATCAAACCGAAGTGCGAATCGTCGCGCCCGACAAAAACAAACTGGTCGTTTCCTCACAGCCGACGCGCATCGAACTTGCGCCCGGCGGCTTTACCGATAACGTCAGTTTTTTCATCAACGTCGTTTTTCCGATCGCTGGGACTTACTGGATACAAACGCTCGCCGACACTGTTCTGCTGGAAGAATTTCCGCTGATCGTCACTGATGCCGGAACAATCGCCGGAATGCAGACGGAGGAAGTTTCGGAAACGGTCAATTGAGATTCAAAGTTTCGGATTCAAGATTCAGGATTGAAATCCTGAATCTTGAATTCTGAATCCTAAATTATTTACCCGCCTCCAGATTGATTGCCAGACGATAAATCGCCGCACTGCTGACCTCGACTTCTTTGCTCGCCGCCGCGCCTTTCGCCGTCGCCGTGATGCGATATTTTGCCGCGCCTTCCGCGAATTTAAACGAAAATTCGCCGCTGTAACTCGACACGCCGGAGCCGACTTTCTTTGCTGAACCGTCGCTCAAAACTTTCTCGACTTTGATTTCTGCGCCGCCGACGCTTCTGCCGTCCGGCGCGAAAACGCTTCCGCGAATGATAACCAGCGAACCCTGGTCAACATTTAAAATCAGACGGTCGCTCAAATTACTGATTTTCTTTTTCCTGACTTCGACGTTATACATCACGCCCGAACTGTAGCCGCTTTTACTGAAAACCAGATTGTAAGTCCCGGATTTTAGGTTTTCAATCGTAAAGTTTCCGTCGCCGTCGGCAGTCGCCGATTTAACGTCTTCACCGCTTTGGCGGGCGGTAATAGTCGCCGAAGCGATGCCGTCGCCTTTAACGGTGCGAACTTTTCCCTTCAGTCCGCCGTTTTCCTGCGCGAGCGTAAAAACGCTTGAGAAAGTTAAAATCAAGCCGAACAAAACGAGTTTTCCAAACGATTTCATAAATTTTAAGCGGCGGCGGTTTCGGCTTTTAACTCTTCCTGAAACTGCGCCGCTACGTCATTGATGATCTGTTCGAGCGTTCTGGTTGGCTGATAGCCGATTAATCGTTTGGCTTTTTCCAGACTCGGAACGCGCCGCCGCATATCTTCAAAACCTTCACCGTAGGCTTCCTCGTATGGAATATACTTGATTTCACTTTTGCTGCCCGTCAGCGCAATCGCTTTTTCGGCGAGTTGTTTGATCGTAACTTCTTCGGCGTTGCCGATGTTGACGACCTGCCCGAAACATTCCGGCGTTTCGATAACTTTCGTCAAACCTTCGACGACATCGAGAACGTGTCCGAAACAGCGCGATTGTCCGCCGTCGCCGTGAACGATCAAAGGCTCGTTTCTGACGGCGGCTTTGACGAAATTCGGCACGACCATTCCATATTGTCCGGTTTGGCGCGGTCCGACGGTGTTAAAAAGTCGAACGACGGCGACCGGCAGACGAGTTTCCTTAAAGTGCGCCAACGCTAAAAACTCGTCCAACTCTTTGGCGCAGGCGTAAGCCCAGCGGTGTTTCGAGGTCGAGCCTTTCAAAATATCGTTGTCTTCGGCGAACGGAACTTCCGTGCCTTTGCCGTAAACTTCCGAAGTCGAAGGAATCAAAACGCGCTTGCGAAATTTGGCGCAGCTTCCCAAAACGACATCGGTTCCGCGAAAAATCGTTTCGATGGTTTTCACCGGATGCTCCATAATCAGTTTCACGCCGACCGCGCTCGCCATATGGAAAACTCTGTCCGATTCACGAATCAATTCTTCCATCAAAGATTCGTTCAAAACGGTATCAATAATCAAACGGAAACGCTCCTGATTTTCCAGATGCGCGACGTTTTGATAACGTCCCGTTGATAAATCGTCAATCACCGTAATCTCGTTTCCTTCTTTATGTAATTTGTCTGCCAAATGCGAACCGACGAATCCGGCTCCGCCCGTAATTAAAATTTTCATATATTTTTACTGTAAATGATTAAGCCGAAACTCACAAAGGAATTAATCTTTATTCGATGATCCGGCAGCCTTCTAATTTCAAAATTCAAAGAGAGTAGAAAATTACACCTGCGAACCCAATCGGTTTTCCGTCTAGTTTGAAGGGTAAAAACTTTGCTTGTTTAGTTTTTTCCAAAATATCGGGAAAAAGTTTTTTATCGAATCGGTTGTCGTCAGTGTAAAACGCCTCCGTTACCTTTCCTGCTTCGTCGCCTATTACATAAACTTTGACTAAAAATACACCTCTTATTTTTTTATAGTATTCACTCGGCTTTGTGTCTAAAGTCGGTTTTTCAGCCGACATTTGAGACAGGGTTAAGCAGTTATGAGACAGGGGCTGTTTGACAAAACAGCAAACTAGGCAAATAGTTGAGGTTCGCCGCGAAAAATCCGAAAAGCGGTTTTATGAAATTCTTTGCCGTTGGCAAGAGAGTGTATGGTGTACTGTCCTGTTTCAGAAAATATTATACCAGCAAAACTTACAGCAACAACACTTATTTTTTCCTCTCCTACGGATAGCTCTGACTGCGAACCTTTTAACAAACTTCCGCTAGGATTGTTTATGTTTAATCCAATGGTATACTTACCTTTTTCACACTTAAAGCCAAGCAGAATAGTCAGCCTTTCTAAAGGTAATGTTAAATCTTTGACCCTGATTTCCACATCAGGAGTTAAGCCATAAAAACCCATAATAGATACTTTATTGTAAATTTCTGGTCGCAAATCCTCATAAAGAATACAATAAATTGCATTAGGATTTTTCATAATCTTAGGCTCCGCTAATTGCAATCTTATACGAAGAAGCAACAGCTTGTTTAGGTTTTATACTGGCAGAATTTTGATACTGAATCTTAACAGACTGAACAGGCGAGATAGAATTTAACAGAATAGACCTCTTGCGAAATAAAGCAGGTATTTGAAAACTTTTGATAAAGATGGCACGACTATTTGATCGGAGCAAATTTGATGAGATACGAAAAAGCCG
>JAYVGL010000290.1:0-11496 GCA_043772175.1 Pyrinomonadaceae bacterium
ACCGCAACGGAACGGCGAATCGAATCGTCTTTACGGCAAAAGACGGAACCGTCAGAATGCGCGGCGAACCGCTCGTTTCCGATTCGCGGGCGC
Source organism: Pyrinomonadaceae bacterium (assembly GCA_043772175.1). Lineage (GTDB taxonomy): Bacteria > Acidobacteriota > Blastocatellia > Pyrinomonadales > Pyrinomonadaceae. The sequence continues at coordinate 94 of JAYVGL010000290.1, forward strand.
GGGCAAAAGCCAATGAAATTGATTGGGACACCAAAAACGAAAAATCATTTTTGCGCGGCAAAGTTTCGACGACTTACGTCAGCCAGAAACAAACCGGCGGCGCGACACCATTCGGCGAAACGAACGCGCCGGTTTTCGTGACGGCAGAAAATGCCGAATTCAATCACAAAACCGAAATCGGAACTTACACGGGAAACGCTCGTGCTTGGCAGGAAAATAATTACGTTCGCGCCGATACGTTGGTTCTGCGCCAAAAACAAGGCGAACTCTACGGCGAGGGTTCGGTGCAAAGTCTGCTTTACGACGCAAAACGGAAAGAAAACGGAAAAGAATCGAACGTGCCGGTTTACGCCCAAGCGCAGAAAATTTATTATTTCAAAGATAAAAATCAACTGCGTTACGAAACCGACGTGGACATTCGGCAGGGAACCGACCGCATCGTCGCAGGTGTGGCGAATGTTTTCCTGAACGATAAAAACGAATTGTCGCAAACCGTCGCCGAAAACAACGTCGTCGTTACGTCGCCGAACCGGAAAGCCGTCGGCGATTACGCGCAATATATCGCGGCGGACGAATCGGTCGTTTTGCGCGGCAATCCCGCAAAAATTGACGATGCCGAAAACGGCTCGACGCAGGGCGCGCAAGTTACCGTATTTTTGAAAACCAACCGCGTCGTCAGCGAAAGCAAAGCGGGACAAACCAATTCGGGTAGAATTCGGACGGTTTACAAAATCAAGAAACAATTATCTCAGTGAAGTCATAAACTAAACTCGGTCGGTTTCACTTTTCCTGATTTTCACCTAAACTTTTCCTAGAATGTCTGAAATTATTCAAGCGGAAAATCTAAATTCAACGAACGGCAGCAACTCTCAAGTTCCTGCCGATTCGCTTTCCGCGCAGCATTTACAGAAAACTTACGGACGGCGGCGCGTCGTGGATGACGTTTCGTTGTTTGTCGAACAGGGCGAAGTCGTTGGACTCTTGGGCGCAAACGGCGCGGGGAAGACGACGACGTTTTATATGATGACCGGACTCGAACGCGCTGAAGCCGGACGGATTTTTCTTAATTCGCAGGACGTTACGAGTCTGCCGATGTATCTGCGGGCGCGGCTCGGACTCGGATATTTGGCGCAGGAACCTTCGATTTTTCGCAAAATGTCGGCGGAGCAAAATATTCTCGCAGTTTTGGAGACGATGAAAATGAAACGCGCCGACCGATTTGCGAGATTGGAAGAACTTCTGAGCGAATTCGGCATCGCGCACGTTCGGAAAACTCGCGGCGACGCGCTTTCGGGCGGCGAACGGCGGCGTGTCGAAATTGCCCGCTGTCTGGCGACCGAGCCGCAGTTCATTCTTTTGGATGAACCGTTTGCCGGGATTGACCCGATTGCGATTGACGACATCCGGGAAATTATTTTATACCTAAAGAACCAAGGCATCGGCATTTTAATCACCGACCACAACGTCCGCGAAACTTTGGGCATCACCGACCGCGCTTATATTATGGCAGAAGGGAAAATTCTGCGAAGCGGCAAACCCGCCGATCTGGTCGAGGACGCGGACGTGCGGCGGCTTTATTTGGGCGAAAGATTCAGCCTTTAATTCCAGATTCCAGATTCCAGATTGATTTTGGAATTTGGAATCTGGAATCTGAAATCTGGAATCTAAAAGCCGTTTCCCTTTTCAGCTTTCAAACGGTTATAATCAAACTCTGCAAACGAGCTTTAAATCATTGATTTGCGAAGATTTTATAAATTAACTTTTAAGCAATTATGTCATCGCTAAAACTTACTCAAAGATTATCTCAGCGGATGGTTTTAACTCCGCAACTGCGGCAGCGAATCGAGATGCTGCAAATGACGACGGTCGAACTCAGTGATTTGATTCAGCAGGAAATCGTTTCCAATCCGATTTTGGAAGAAGTCCAGTCCGAAGACGAAATCGGCGAAATTGCCGATAAAATTCTCGACCAGAATTCCGACGGACACAACGATACCTACGAAAACGGACAGGAAAAAGACTTTGAAGCGGCAAACTTCGAGCAAGCCGAAAATTATACGGCGGAAATGCCGACTGAAAACGGTTTTGAGGAAAACGGCGCGTCGGCAGATTTTGAAAATGATTCGGAGGATTTTTCGGCGGACAAATCCGATCCGTTTGAAGAAGTTGATTACGGCAGGGAATTTCAGGATTATCTCGATCCGGGCTATAAAACACAAGAATTGGAATTTAAGGAAGACGCGCCGAGTTTCGATCAATTTTTATCGAAATCGGCGACTTTGACGCAGCATCTCGAATGGCAGCTTAACCTGCATCAAATCAGCGAGCGGCTCGAAGATGTCGCGGTTTGCGTCGTCGGAAATCTGGACGACGACGGGCGTTTGACGACGAGCAGCGAGGAAATCGCCGCGATGTGCGATTGCTCGACCGAGTTCGTCGAAAAAGCCCGCCAAGTCGTTTTGCAACTTGATCCGGTCGGCTGCGGAGCGCGAAACGTACAGGAATGTCTGTTCGCGCAGCTCGTCGCGCACGGCGAAGGCGAAAGTTTAGCGGCTGATTTGGTGCAGAATCATCTCGAAGATTTGCAGCCGCATCGCCTTCAGCACCTCGCCAAACAAACCGGCATTGATCTCGCCGTCCTCAATCAAGAAATCAACAAAATTCGTATCCTTGATCCTTTTCCAGGCAGACGCTATTCGTCGGAGGAGCCGATCTACGTTTCGCCGGAAGTTTACATCGAAAAAATCGAAGGCGAATACGTCGTTTATTTTACCGATGACGGCAGTCCGCGTCTGCGAATCTCGCCGACGTATCAAAAATTGGTTGACCAAAACGGAACTTCCAAGGAAACGAAGGATTTTATCAAGGAAAAAGTCCGTTCGGCGGTTGACCTGCTGCGAAATATCGAACATCGGCGGCAGACAATCTACCGCGTCGTCGAATGTATCATTGATCGTCAGCGTGATTTTCTCGATAAAGGCGTGCAATTTATTAAACCGATGATGCTCAAAGACATCGCCGAAGACATCGGAATGCACCTTTCCACGATCTCCCGCGTCGTCAACCGTAAATACGCGCACACGCCGCAGGGCGTAATTGAGTTGCGTCGATTTTTCTCGGAAGGAATGCTCAACGAAGACGGCGAGGAAGTTTCGACGCGCATTCTGAAACTCAGAATCAAGAAAATGATTGAGGAAGAAGACACGCGCAAACCTTACACCGACGACCAAATTGTCAAACTTCTGAGCAAGGAAGGCGTGAAACTTTCGCGCCGCACCATCGCCAAATACCGCGACCAGATGCAGATTCCCGGCTCGCGCGAGCGCAAAACTGTTATCTAAAACAAGGAGGAATTAGTTTATGAAATTTGAATACACAGGCAGACATATTGATGTAACACCGGCGTTGCGGTCTCACGTCGAAGAGCATTTTGAGCGGCTCAATCACTTATTTGACGGCGATAATGCCAAAGCGCACGTTATCATCGAGGTCGAAAAAGGAAGACATTATTCGGAGATCGTCGTTAAATGGCGCAAGGAAATTTTGACCGCCGCCACCAAAAATACCGATATGTATCAATCGCTGTCGCAGACGATTGATAAAATTCAGAAGCAAGCCTTAAAACTCAAAAATAAAGTTATAGACAAAAGCCACCGGGCGAAAAAGATCAGCGCGATTGCGCCGGTTGAGGTTGAAGTGCAGCCCGCGCCGCGTGCGCCGCGCGTGATCGCATCGAATACTTACGCGGTCAAGCCTCTGACGACGGACGAAGCCGTGATGCAGTTGAAGGACGAAGAAAATCAATTTCTCGTTTTTCGCAACGCCGCCGACGAATGCGTTTCGGTTCTTTATAAGCGCAAAGACGGAAATTACGGTTTGATTTCTCCGTAAACGGCAAAATCCGGTTGAAATTCTAAAAACGCGCCCGCCGATTCGACGATTGAGTTTTTGGCGGGCGCGAATAATTTAAAAGATTCGATTGAGAAAAAATCTTCGTCAAATCTGAAAATCAGTCGAATGTTTGTTTTTATTAACATCAATCGCATAAATTCGTGAATTGCCTTAAGATAAATAAAGATGACTTCGCTATGCCGGAAACAAAAAACGATAAAAAAAATCTGCCTAATTTTGTCATCATCACGGGTTTAAGCGGTTCGGGGATGAGTTCGGCAACTAACGCTTTTGAGGATTTGGGATACTTCTGCGTTGATAATCTGCCGCTGACGATGCTTTCGACTTTCTCGCGTTTGCTTCTGCCGAACAACGAAGAAGCCTCGGCGATTGAAAAAGCCGCGCTTGTTATCAATATCCGCGAACGCCATTTTTTGTCGGAATTCCCGAATGAAATAAAGAAAATCGGCAAAAAACTGTCGCCCTACGTCGTCTTCTTTGAAGCCTCCGACGAAGTTTTGCAGCGACGATTTTCGGAGACCAGGCGACCGCATCCGACCAATTCGGGAAACGGTTTGCTGTCCGCTATTCAAACCGAAAGGGAGGCGATGATGCCGATCCGGGACACGGCGGATTTTATCATTAATACTTCAAATCACACGGTTCACACTCTGCGGCGATTATTGATTGACACTTTCAGCCAGACGACCGAAGGCGCGCCGCTGAACGTGCAGTTCATCAGCTTCGGGCATAAACACGGCGCACTGCATCAAGTTGATTTATTGTTCGACGTGCGCCATCTGCCGAATCCTTACTTTGATAAAGATTTGAAGAATTTGCCCGGCACGGATTCGCGGGTGATCTGTTTTTTGGAAAATGCGCCGGAAGTCGAAGAAACCATCAGGCGTTTCACCGATTTGTTGGAGTATCTGCTGCCGCTTTATAAACGCGAAGGCAAATCGTATCTGACCGTCGGAGTCGGCTGCACCGGCGGGCGGCATCGTTCGGTGATGGTCGCCAATCGTCTGAGCGAAGCACTGCAAAAAGATAATTTTGAAGTATCGGTCATTCACCGGGACGTGCAAAAGTGAAACGGTTCAAGATTCAAGATTCAGAATTCAAGGTTTAAGATTTTTCTTAAACCCCAAATCTTGAATTCTGAATCTTGAACCCTGAATTCTGAATCCAAAAATTATGTCTGAACCAAAAAAAATCGGCGGCGTGATTGTGTCACACGGACAAGTCGCCAACGAATTATTAGCGGCGGCGGAAACCGTCGTCGGAGCGCAGAACCATATCGCGGCGGTTTCCATCGGCTGGCACGACGACGTGGAATCGGCGAAGTCGGAAATCGAACGCGCCATCAGACAGGTTTCGAGCGGGATCGGCGTTCTGCTTTTAACCGATATGTTCGGCGGCACACCGACCAATATCTCTGCGATGTTTATTAAAGCCGGCGAAGTCGAAATCGTCACCGGCGTAAATTTGCCGATGGTCATTAAACTCGCGTCGCAGAACAAGGAAACGACGCTGACCGAAATGGCGAAGGAAGTCGAGGAGCAGGGAAAACAGGCGATTTACCGCACGAGTTTGATGTTCGAGCCGCCGAAAGCGAAGAAAGATGCTTGAAAGTAAAATTATCGTGACCAATCGGTTGGGACTTCACGCCCGCGCCGCCGCACAGCTCGTTCGATTGGCTGGCGAATTTCAAAGCGAAATCGTTATTTGCCGGACGGACAACGGCGCAACGGCGGACGCAAAATCCATCCTGGACGTTTTAACGCTTGCCGCTTCAAAGGGAATCGAAGTCAAAGTCGAAGTCGAAGGCGCGGATGAAAAAGAAGCCCTGCCCGCCGTTATCGAAATTTTTGCCGACGGCTTCGGCGAAATTTAATTCACTATTTATGTCATCAAGCAATGAAGATTTTCCGGGAACGGGGAAAAAAGTCGGAATTATCGGCGTTCCGCTCGGTTACGGCGCAGGCGCAAAGGGCAGCGAACTCGGCGCGACGGCGATCAGATTAGCAAAAATCGGCGACGGCTCGCTGGTCTCCAAAATTGCCGAACTCGGTTACGCGGTCAAGGATTACGGCGATGTCGAAATCGTCAAACCGGATTACGTCGCCGCCGAAGGCGACAAACCGAAATATCTGGCGGAAGTTTTGCCGTCATATCAAAATATGGCGAAAAGTATTAAGCCGATTTTGCAGAACGGCGATTTTCCCGTAATTCTAGGCGGCGATCATTCGATTGCGCTCGGCACTTTCTCGGCAATCGCTTCGTTTTACCACGCGCAGGGAAAAGAAATCGGGTTGATTTGGCTTGACGCACACGCCGACATTAACACGGCAGACTCTTCGCCGTCGGGCAATTTACACGGAATGCCGCTCGCCGCTTTATTGGGTGAAGGTGAATCTTCGATGGTCAATCTGGAAGGTTACGCGCCGAAATTGAATCCGAAATACTTCGCGCACGTCGGGGCGCGAGATTTGGACACCGGCGAAAAACGGCGCATTCGTGAATTCGGTTTGCAGGATAATTTTTTCACGATGTCGGATATTGACCGGCGCGGGATGGTTTACTGCATCGAAAAAGCGATTGACATCGCTTCAAAAGCACCTGACGGTTTCGCCGTCACTTTCGATGTTGATATTATTGATCCGCGATTTGCTCCCGGTTCGGGAACGCTCGTGCGCGGCGGGATCACTTACCGCGAAGCGCATCTCGCGCTCGAGATAATCGCCGAACGCAGCGGAATGCGCTCGTTTGAAATCGTCGAAGTCAACCCGATGCTCGATCAAAGCAACATCACGGTCGAACTCGCCGGCGAACTGATTTTGTCGGCACTCGGAAAAACGATTTTGTAAATTCAGAATTCAGAATTCAGGATTCAGAATTCGAGATTTAGAATTTAATCCTGAGTTCTGAATTTTGAACTTTGAATCAAATATGAAAACACGCATCGGCATCATTTTCGGCGGTCGTTCGGGCGAACACGAAGTTTCGATTCGTTCGGCGAAAGCCGTTATCGAACAAATAGACAAAGAAAAATACGAAGTTTTTCCAATCGCCATCGGCAAAGACGGCAACTGGCTGAATCCTTCCGAGTCGGCAAATCTGCTTCCGTTTGAGTCGCGGGAGTTGTTAAAAGACGTTGCCGCGCAATATCAAAATGAAGCCGTCGCGTTGATCGGCGACACAACTTATAAAGGTTTGACGAATTTAGACCACGGCGAAAGGTCCGCGCCGCTCGACGTTATTTTTCCGGTTCTGCACGGAACTTTCGGCGAAGACGGCACGATTCAAGGGCTTTTGGAAATGGCGGATATTCCGTATATCGGCTGCGGCGTTCTCGCGTCCGCCTGCGGAATGGACAAGGTTTTTATGAAATCGCTATTCCGCGATTCGGATTTGCCGATGTGCAGATACGTTTGGTTTCTGCGCGGCGAATGGGAGCGCAACACCGATGCGGTGATTAAACAGGTCGAATCGAAATTGGGATTTCCGTGTTTCGTCAAACCGGCAAATCTCGGCTCGTCAGTCGGCGTTTCCAAAGCGACTGACGAAAAATCGCTCCGCGAAGCCATCGCGCTCGCCGCCGAATACGACCGCAAAATCATCGTCGAAGAAGGTTTGGATATGCGCGAAATCGAATGCGCCGTGATCGGCGGCGAAACGCCGCGAGCGAGTTTGCCGGGCGAATACATTATTAAATCGCACGACAAAAAATTCCTCGACTACACCGAAAAATATACCGGCACGGGCAACAATAAATTTGTCGTTCCGGCGTTTATTTCCGATGAACTGTCGGCGAAAATTCAGCAGATGGCGATCACGGCTTTCCGGGCGATTGACGGTTCGGGGTTGGCGCGGGTTGATTTTTTTCTGCGAAACGACACGGGCGCACTTTTAATCAATGAAATCAATACTTTACCCGGCTTGACCGACGCTTCCGGTTTTCCGAAAATGTGGGCGGGAACGGGATTGGAATTTCCACTGCTGATTGACGAGTTGGTCAAATTAGCGTTGGAACGCCACGCCGATAAATCGAGAAACAAAACGAGTTTTTAGCGTTTTTTAGTTTCCTTCGCGGCGTTGTAGCCTTTGCGCGTTCTGATAATCAGATTCGGCTTGGCGACTCTGATTTCAATCGCCCGGTATTTACCGTCTTTTTTGGTGTTCGACGGCTGGTAGCCGAGCGTGTATTGAACTCCTAATTCCTCGACGATATTTTTAAACGCCTCGCGCATCGCCGCGCCGCCGGCCGCCGCGACGAAAACGCCGCCGCTTTTTTCGGCGAAATTTTTCAACGCGCCCTGACTTTGAATACGATCTTTGCCGCCTGAATCAGCCGCCATATCAATCGTATAAATCGTGGCGGCGGCGGCGGTCGCGGCTTTTAAGGCTTTGTCGGCTGACTTGCCGCTGCTGGTGTCCGCGCCGTCGGAGAGAACGATGATCGCTCGGCGTTTTTCGGGACGTTTGGCGAGTTCTCCGGCGGCTTTGAAAATCGCGTCGTTCAAAACGGTCGAACCATCAGCTCTTAAGTCAAAAATCTTTTCCGTGATGTCGCGGCTGTTGGAAAAATCCTGCACGAGCGATATTTTCGTATCGAAATTATAAATCGCCGTCATATCGTCAACGCGCAAACCGTCGAGAAAATTGATCGCGGCGGAACGCGCCATCGAAACGCGCTGCTCCATACTGCCGGAAGTGTCAAGCAAAATAACGGCGGCGAAAGCTGCTTTTTCCGCTTCAAAAAAGTCGAGTTTCTGCTTGATGCCGTCTTCGTAAACTTTGAACTGAGTCTGCTTTAAGCCGGACGACGGTTTGCCTTTGGAGTCGGTAACGGTCGCGTTGACAACGACCAGCGAAGATTCGACGCTGATTACGTCGTCATCATTTTGAGCCGCGACGACTGATGTCAGGCAAAAAATTAAAAACAAAAAACGAGCAGCCGACAGCATCTCGCAGTTAAAAAAACGGCGGCAAAATAAACCGCATTTCGATTTTTCATTGCCCATTCGCTCATTTCTCACTCGTCTTAATTTTTACGGAATCGAAGAAACTGGACGACTTTCAAAAGCGCGTTGGAACTTTGAACGGCGACGACGGAAATGCTGTAACGCGAAGTTTTCTTTAGTTCGTCAATAAGATCGGTCGTGCCGGTTTTCAAAGCTACCAAAGCGTTGGGGATCGAAACGGGATTATCTTCTGCTTCGTCGTCATCGCCGCCGCCCATCTCGTTGCGGATTTTTTTAACGACTTTTTCCAGACGTTCCAGTTTTTTCTGATCCTCGGTCGAGAACTGTTTATTTTGAGCGAAGGATTTTTCCAACTGATCGGTCAGTTTTAGAGCTTCCGCGCCGCGTTCCAGCATCTCGTCAAACTCTTTTTTCTCGCGTTCGATGCGCTGTTTGGCGAGCGATTCCTGGATTCCGTGCGGCATCTCTTCTTTGTCTGGAAGACCGCTGCGGGAAGAAGCCTGTGCGCCTTGCGCGACGGCGAAAACAGCCGTTGCCGAAATCAAAAAGATTATTGACAATAAATTCTTGTAGTTTACAAACATCGCTCTATTTATCTTCGATTACCGGGTTCGATAGTTTGCGGAGCATCAACATTTTTGCCCGTTACCATCTCGACCAATTTGGCGAGAAACTCGTCTTCCGCCGCACCCGTGCTGGCGAGCGTCGTCCATTCCGATTCCAAACCGTTTTCTGAACGCCCCTCGATTTTCGCCGTGACGGAGACATTATTCTGAATGCCGTCAACCGATTGAATCTCGACGGTCAGCGTGTAACGTCCGCGCGTCCAGGAAGCGTCGGAGTTCGGCAAAATTCCGTAACGATTCAGCTCGTTGCGCGTAATCACCGCGCCTTTGGCGAAAATATACGGCTCGGTAACGACGATACCGTCCGCTTTTCGTGAAGCTCCGTCGTTGACGATAAGTTTTCGCTCGGCGAAGACACTCAACACATTTTCAATCAAAACGTCGCGGCGTGAAGTAATGCGATATGGATTCGCCAATTGTTCGCGCGTTTTGGTTTTGCCTTTGCCGAAATCGAAAGAGCGGTTCGGTTCATTACTGCGCTGCGGCGTGCCGGTGGATTTAACGCCTTCGTCCTGAATTTTTTTCGTTTGCGTGTCAACGCCTTTCTGGGCGAACGCGCCGGAGACAAAAATCAGAACGGCGAAAATTGAGATGATGATATTTTTCATAAGTTAAAATATAGCGCAAAAAAACGGTAGAACCAAGAGTTTGATGTGCGTAAATTTGTAATAGTTGTCAGAGGCTATTCGCAGTTTAGGTTTGCGTTTGCGGATTCCAATTGGTGGTTTTGCAGTTCCCATAAAAGCAGATATTTCAAAAAAGCGTGATGCGCTGCGAAACGGGCGATGGCGAAACCGGCGAGTCCGTCGAGAAATCCGCCTTTCAAAAAATATGTCTGCATAAAAGCGGTTGCGCCGGCGGTGAAAATCTTTAACTTTGAGGCGCGTTTTCCGCGCTCGAACATCTGTCTGGCGGCGAGCGGCGCGTAGCGAGTTCCGATCATTAGATGATGATGCGAAACATCTTCGACGCTGTAATGCAGAATATCGCTTTTTAGGTTCTCGATTCGCGCGTCGTTCGCCATTTCAAACGATTCGTGGATCAGAACGTCCTTCCATTTTCCTTTGCGCCGATCAAAAAAACGCATCTGCCAATCGGGATACCAGCCGCCGTTTCTGATCGGGCGATTCATATAAAACGACAGGCGCGGAATTCGATAGCCGTCGGCTAAATTATTTTTGTCCGAAACCTTTGACCGCAGAATTTCCTCTTTCAACTTTTCGGAAACGCGCTCGTCGGCATCGAGACTGAAAACCCAATCGTGCGCGGCACGGTCGGCGGCAAACTGTTTTTGTTTGGAAAATCCTTCCCATTTCTTCACGAAAACTTTCGCGCCGAGTCGTTCGGAAATCTCACGGGTGCGGTCGGTGCTTTCCGAGTCAACAACCAGAATTTCATCCGCCCAGGCGACCGACTTGATCGCTTCGGCGATTTTATCTTCTTCGTTAAAAGCAATAATGACGGCGGAAATTTGCACAGAACAGATTGTCGCAGACTTAAAGCAAAACTTAAAGAGTCTGCCTCGCAACTCTTAAAGTAATTTGTTAAATAAAACTTTTTAAGGCGCGCCCGAGTATGATAAACACCTGTATGAAAAAAACTTTGAACTACGAAGCGATGCTGCAAATCGCTGTCGAAGAAGCGCGAAAAGGGTTGGCGGAAGGCGGCATTCCAATCGGCGCGGCATTGTTCGACGGACAGGGAAATCTACTCGGACGCGGGCGTAATCGCCGCGTTCAGGAAAATGATCCGAGCATACACGGCGAGACCGATGCGTTTCGCCGCGCCGGACGACAGCGCAATTACCGCGATAAAATTATGGTGACGACGCTCGCGCCGTGCTGGTATTGTTCGGGTTTAATCAGACAATTCAAAATCGGGACGGTCGTCGTCGGCGAGGC
>JAYVGL010000291.1:0-15199 GCA_043772175.1 Pyrinomonadaceae bacterium
CTGCCGACCAGAGTTTGTCCGAGCGAACCCGTGCCGCCCGTTACCAAAATTCTTTTTCCTTCTAAATTCAACATAAGCAGTGTTTCGGATTTGCCGTCCAAATTTATAAATTCTAAACGGCTTGTCGAATATCAACAAGCGGCAGCGATATTTTTGCGAGCCTTGCCTGAAAATTCGCCTTAAAAGCAAAATTATTCGGATGATTCTTCCAGCGCGGTTCTGAATCCGTCCGTTCGATTATGACGAATAGTGTAATTGTGCGAAAATCATTAGCGGCAAAAGGCAAGAAAATTGTTTTTGCTTTCGTGCCGTCTAACAAGAAACAAGTGTTCGATCCGAACACGATTATTTACCAGTTAAAAAATAAACAGACTTTGAGGACAGGAAAAATGAACAAAAATATCATAGCGACAATTTTTGCAGGCGCGGCAGTAGCGTTTGCGACCGGCTGCCCGGCTCCGGCAAATACGAATATGAACGCCAATCGTGCGGTGAATTCGATGGGCAACGGAATGAATACGGTGGGCAATTCGATGGGCAATGCGGTTAACACCGTCGGCAATTCGATGGGCAACACGGCGAACACGATGAGCAATACTACCTCGTCATCGTCGAACCCGATGGTCGGCGGCGCGGCGATGCTGGCGACCAAAGACATCATTGACAACGCCTCCAACTCAAAAGACCACACGACTCTGGTCGCTGCGGTCAAAGCCGCCGGTTTGGTCGAAACCTTAAAAGGCGCGGGACCATTCACGGTTTTTGCGCCGACCAACGAAGCGTTCGACAAACTTCCGAAAGGCACGGTTGACACGCTTTTGAAACCGGAAAGCAAAGAAGCCCTGAAAAAAGTTTTGACCTATCACGTCGTCGCCGGAAAAATGGATGCCGCCGCGATTGTCAAAGCGATTGAAGAAGGCAAAGGCAAGGCGACCTTGAAAACCGTCGAAGGTGGCAGTTTGACCGCTTCGATGGAAGGCAAAGATGTTATCGTAACCGACGAAAAAGGCGGCAAATCGAAAGTTACCATCGCCGATGTAATGCAGTCGAACGGTGTCATTCACGTGGTTGACACTGTTTTAATGCACAAATAGTTTTTGACTGAAGAAAACCAGAAGCCGCCGAGTTTATAACAAACTCGGCGGCTTCTGGTTTCAACGCCTACTCATATTTGTGAGTAAAAATCAATATTCTATGGGAAATCTTCCAAATATATTAAACAGTTATTTTTTTGTTTTTAAAATTAAGATACTAGGTTCTGTTGACATTTCATCTGAGCCAGATGATTGTGCCGGCGAAATAAACAAAACTCAAATAGTTCTTTGCCAATTTATCAAATCTGGAAAACACGCGCTCGACGGGTGTTTCAGTTTCCCGATGCAGCATTCGATGAGGTGTCGTTCTTTATACAAATGCGTGTCAATTTCTCGAAATTGTTTGCGATTAACCCGTGACGCAATGACCACCTCCGCGCCCGTCGCTTTTAATTTTCGAACAAAAGCATCTGAATCGTATCCTTTATCGGCAAGCACCTACTCGGCAGTCAACTCTTCGACTAAGGCTTCAGCTTGCGTGATGTCATTGCGCTGACCGCCGGTTAAAATAAAGCGAATCGCGTTTCCCAAAGCATCGGCTGCCGAATGAATCTTAGTTGAATGCCCGCCTCGACTTTTGCCTAAAGACTGTTCGCCGTGTTTTTTTTCGCGCCGGCGGCACAAGCGTGAGCGCGGACGATGGTCGAGTCAATCAACAAGTATTCTAAATCGCGGTCTTCAGCGAAATGCGCGAAGAGTTTTTCAAAAACACCGGCTTCGGACCACCGGGCAAAGCGTTTATAGATGCTGTTCCAATTGCCGTAGCTTGGCGGCAACAGTCGCCATTGCGAACCGGAGCGAGTAATCCCAAAGACGGCTTCCGGGAAATTTCGACAATCGTTTTCCTGACCGATGTAGATATTTTGACAAGTTGTCAGCAGTGCGAGTATTTTCTCCCATTGCCGATTATTAAATTTGACCACAGACATTCCGATAGTTTATATCAAATGTCAACAGAACCTAGCATTACGATACCGACAATCAGGAGAATCATCGGTAAAGCCCAATCTGCTAATGTCCACTTGCTGTAATTCGAGTCCAAAAGATTTCTGATGACTGCCCCACCACCTAGAATTAGTGCGATTATAGCGACAGTTAAATTTCTCATAAATTTTAATTTCCAAATAAATTCAGTCTCAAAATCAAGCAAACTATAAAATTCTGCTGTGAACTATTACAAGTTTTAAATGCAACTAACCTTTTCGCAATTCCGTCAAAACCTGTTTCGCCACCGCTTTGAGCGTGTCGAAAACTCCGGTTCCCTGCGAAGCGGTCGCTTCAAAAACGGGTTCGCCTTTTCGCAGAAGTTCGGAGGTCAATTCTTCGGTCGGCGAGACGTTCGGCAAATCGCGTTTGTTTAATTGCAGAACATACGGAATTTCCAAAAGGTTGTAGCCTTGCGACTGTAGATTTTCTTCGAGATTGTAGAGCGATTCGATGTTCGCGTCCATTCGTTCTTCCTGCGAATCAGCGACGAAAACCACGCCGTCCACGCCTTTCAAAATCAACTTGCGCGACGCATCGTAATAAACCTGTCCGGGAACGGTGTAAAGATGAAAGCGCGTTTTGAAGCCGCGCACCGTGCCGAGTTCGAGCGGCATAAAATCGAAAAACAGTGTGCGGTCGGTTTCCGTCGCCAGTGAAATCAATTTGCCCTTCGCCTGCGGCGCGGTCGAATCGTAGATATATTGTAGATTTGTGGTTTTCCCGCACAAGCCCGGTCCGTAATAAACAATTTTGCAATTGATCTCGCGGGAAGCGTAGTTGATAAATGTCATAGTTTTATTCAGTTTTCAGTAATTCGGTTATCGGTTATCGGTTAGCCGCTTGTTGACTGCTAACTGTTGACCGTTAACTGAATAAACTGTCAATATCGTCGTCGGTGATCTCGGTGAAAAACGTGCTTTCTTCGGCTCGCTGTTTTATCGAATCCTGCGCGATTTCGTCTAAGATGGCGGCGACTTCGTAGCTCGACCGTTTGGATCGGAGTTTAACGAGGCTGACCGTCGAACGCTCGTCGAAAACGACGACTAAAAGGCTTCTGCCGATCACGCTGATATAGATGCTTTCGCGTTCGCCTTCGTGAACGACCGCCGGAAATACTTTTTCGCCGATCAGCTGCGCCATACTCGTCGTCGCCGCCACGTTTCCCGCCGCCAGCGACGAAAAAGATGTCGTGTCGAGTCCGGCAATATCGCCGTGAAAAGCAATCGGCTGACCGTCGCGGTCAACCAGCAGCACGACGCGGGCGGCGCACTCGACGCAGATACGCGCCAAAACGGATTTTAATTTGTTGAACTGGTGTTCGTGTATAACAACGGGCGTTTCTGCCATTTTGACCTTTTTCTCTCTCGGAATTTGGATATTTGAAGGAAGAAGTTGTAAGTTTTTCAAAAGAAGTGATTTGTAAAAACTTTTTGCGGTGTGCTTTAGTAAGTTTTACAACCAACCACTTTTTTAATCTAACACACGACGCGCATCGGCTTCAAGTGTTTTAAATTTTTTTATTTCGAGAATTTTTTGTTTGCCCGCCGTCAGCTTTTATTCGAGTGTATTATTTGAATAAATCTGCCGCATCGGATTTGCCGGTTTTCGATTTTTCTTTTGAAGTGGTTTTCGGTGTTTGCCTGCCGCGCTTCGGCGCAAACGCCTGGCGCGGCAATCGGATAAGGCATCGAGCTTTTGGTCAATCATCGCCGGTGTTTGATTGTAATCGGCGAGCGCGGCTTAACCAATTTGCAGTTTCTGTTCAATTGATCCAAGTATAAAGTTCACGCTTCAGCGCGTTCTTCGTTCGGAGCGAAGCGCGGCGGCAGACAAACCGAAATGTTCACTCCGAACAAGAGATGCCGACCGTTTTTTATTCGCCGGAATAATCCTGGAATTTAATTTATTGCTTGCCCAAACGAAAAAATGATAAACTTTCGTGCGAATCGGTTAGAATTTCCGTTCAGTCGAACTTTTGTTTTCAGTCGAGTTTTTTCGGAGACGAATGAAAAATCATCTATTTTCCAAAAATTCGCAGGGTCTGAATTTCGTCGCCATCGGCGGCGGAACCGGACTTTCGACGCTTCTTTCGGGTTTGAAGAAGTTCGTCGAGGCGGAAGAAACGGGGAAAATTCGGCTGGAAAACTTAGCGGCGGTCGTCGCCGTCTCCGATGACGGCGGCAGTTCCGGCAGGCTGCGCGACGAATTGCAGATGCTGCCGCCCGGCGACATTCGCAATTGTATGGTCGCGCTGTCAGAAGATTCCCTGCTTTTGTCAAAACTTTTTCAGCACCGTTTTCGCGGCGACGGCGAACTCGGCGGGCATAATTTCGGCAATCTCTTTCTCGCCGCGCTTTCGGAAATCACGGGCGATTTCGCCGAAGCCGTGCGACTTTCATCAGAAATTTTAGCGAGCAAAGGTCATATCTATCCGGCGACGGTCGCCGATGTGCGGCTCGCGGCGGAACTTTTTGACGGCTCGACCGTGCTGGGCGAAACCAACATCGCAAAAGTCGGAAATTCGATCAAACGTCTGCGCCTCGAGCCGGAAAACTGCCAGCCGATGCCCGAAACGCTCGCCGCCATCGCCGATGCCGATATTGTCAGCGTCGGTCCTGGTTCGCTCTTTACGAGTTTGCTGCCGCCGATTCTGGTCGAAGGCGTGGCGGACGCGATTGCCGAATCGCCGGCGGCTAAAATTTTCATCTGCAATCTGATGACGCAGCCCGGCGAAACCGACGGCTTCACGGCGAAAAAGCATCTCGAAATCGTCCGCGAATACGCCCCGCAAATCAATTTCGATTACATCATCGTCAATAATTGCCGGATCAGCGACGAGCAGATGCAGCGATACGCCGAAGAAGGCGCGAAACAGATCGGCTTGAGCGATTCGATTTCGCCGGAGACGGTCGAAGGCGCGGAAATCGTTTACGGCAATCTGCTCGACGGCGACGGCAAAGTGCGCCATCATTCCGACAAACTCGCGCAGGTCGTTTTGCTCTGCGCGATTCAGGCGCAGGAAAATTTGATGGTGAGCAGTAAGCAGTGAGCAATAAGCGGTAAATAGATGAATCGGGTTGTCATTTACAAAAAACTGCCCGCTGCTCACCGCTCACCGCTTACTGCTCACTCCAAAAATATGGAAAATAATCCCAACGAACAAAAGACCCTTGACGTTTTGATTCTGGCGGCGGGTTTGGGGACGAGAATGCGCTCGAATCTGGCGAAGGTTCTGCATAAAATTGACGGTCGTCCGCTGATTAACCACGTTTGTCTGACGGCGACGGCTCTCGCGCCGCGTAAAATCTACGTCGTCATCGGGCATCAGGGCGAAGATGTCAAACGCGCGGTTTTAGAGGAATTGGACGACGAACACGCCGCTTTCGTCTGGCAGAAAAAACAATTGGGAACCGGACACGCGGTGAACGCGGCGCGGGAGTTTTTGGAAAATCAAGACTCGACGCTGTTGATTCTGTCGGGCGACGTGCCGATGATTCGCGCCGAAACTTTGGCGGCACTCGTTCAGCAGCATTATCATCATCGCGGACGCGGCGCGGCTTGCACGATTCTGACCGTCAAACTAGACGATCCGAACGGTTACGGGCGCGTCGTGCGCGACGATGCCGGGTTTTTCAGCAAAATCGTTGAACAAAAAGACGCGACCGACGAAGAAAAACAAATCAACGAAATTAATTCGGGCATTTATTGTTTTAACACCGGCAAACTTTTCGCCGCCCTGTCGAAAGTTCAGAACAACAACGTGCAGGGCGAGTATTATTTGACCGATGTTCCGGCACTGCTACGCGAGGCAGGCGAAGACGTTTCGCTTTATAATCACACCGACACGCGGGAAGTATCCGGCATCAACAATCGCGCCGAACTCGCCGATTTGGAACGGATTTTCTGCCGCCGAACGATCTCCAAAATGATGCTCGATTACGGTGTCGGTTTTATCAACCCGAAAAATACCTATGTTTCCGAGTCGGCGAATATCGGGCGCGACACGATCATTTATCCGAATGTTTCAATCGAAGGCAAAACCGTCATCGGCGACGGCTGCACCGTGCGTGCCGGAACGCGCATTACCAATTCGCGCATCGGGCGCAACGTCGAAATTCTCGACAACTGCGTGATTACCGACTCGGAAATCTCCGATAACTGCACGGTCGGACCGTTCGCGCACCTGCGCGGCAGGGCGAAAATGGAAGAGTCGGCGAAAGTCGGAAACTTCGTCGAACTCAAAAAGACGATTCTCGGTCGCGGCTCAAAAGCGAGTCATTTATCCTATCTCGGCGATGCCACCATCGGCGAAAAAACCAACATCGGCGCAGGCACGATCACCTGCAATTACGACGGCGTGAACAAACACGCGACGATCATCGAAAACAACGTCAAAATCGGTTCCGACACGATGCTCGTTGCGCCCGTCCGCGTCGGCAGCAACTCAGTTACCGCCGCCGGTTCGGTCGTTACCCGCGACGTGCCGCCGGATACTTTGGTGGCGGGCGTTCCGGCGACGGTCAGGAAAAATTTTAAGGACGCGAAAAGCGAAACGGAAAAATCGGACTCGAACGCCGGTTGATTTGAGGATGAAACAGGAAGATTTCGCTTTTCTTTACCAACTGGAAGAAGATTTGTGGTGGTTCGCCGGAATGCGGGAGATTACGGCGGTGCTGCTCGACGAATTCTGCCCGCCGCGCCCGGACAGAAAAATTCTCGATGCCGGCTGCGGAACCGGCGGAATGATTTCGTGGCTCGGACGCTACGCCGAACAAAAAAATATCTTCGGGATTGATGTCGTCAAAGACGCGCTGGTTTTCTGTCGTGAACGGCAGCAGAAACTACTCGCGCAGGCTTCGGCGACGCATCTGCCTTTCCCTTCTTCGGCGTTTGATCTGGTCACGAGTTTCGATGTCATCGTTCAAATTCCGGGCGAGCATTCGGATATTGATGCACTGCGCGAAATGTATCGCGTGGCGCGTCCCGGCGGCATCGTTTTCGTGCGCGTCGCCGCTTACAATTGGATGCGAAGCGGACACGACGAAGCCCTCGCTACCCAGCGGCGATACACTCTGAGCGAGATTTCCGGGAAAATGGAAGCGGTCGGATTCGAGATTTTGCGGGCGACTTACGCCAACAGTTTTCTCCTGCCGGTCGCCGCCGTCAGAAGATTGCTGCTCAAACGCATCGGGCTGGCGAACAAAGGTTCGGACGTGCAGCCGCCTTCGGAAAACTTCGTCTGGCTGAACCGCGCTCTGACGAAAATTCTGCTTCGGGAAGCTAAAATTCTCAGCCGCCGAAACGCTAAACTGCCGTTCGGACTCTCGGCGATTTGCGTGGCGAAAAAACCGGCAAACTAATTTTCTTTCTCAAACTCTAAAATCGTTTCGGCTATTTCCGATACTTCTTCCGATGAGATGTGCGCGTAGAGCGGCAAGGATAATACTTCGCCGCTGACGGCTTCGGCAAAAGGCAGCGCAGACTGTTCGATGCGCCGGAAAAGCGGCTGTTGATGAAGCAGAAACGGATAATGAATCAGAGTTTCGATGCCGCGCGATAAAAGGTATTCGCGTATCATTGCGCGTTTTTTCGACTGCACGACGTAAAGGTGAAAAACGTGCGATTCGGGATTATCGGGAACGGGGAAGGTTTTCATCGAAACCGCATCGGGCAAAATTTGATTGTAAATCGCCGCTGATCGCCGCCGCCGTTCGTTCCATTCGTCGAGCCGCCGGAGCTTGATTCGGAGAATCGCTGCCTGTATTTCGTCGAGACGCGAATTTATTCCGGCTTGTTCCGACCGTATCGCAGCAATGGTTCCGCCCTGGCGCAAAATTTTGACGCGCTCGATCAATTCAGGATTTTTCGAGACGACCGCGCCGCCGTCGCCGAGTGCGCCGAGATTTTTAGTCGGATAAAAGCTGAAAGCGGCGGCATCGCCGAAACTGCCCGCCCGTTTCCCGTCTAAAATCGCGCCGTGCGCCTGAGCTGCGTCTTCAATGACAATTAAATTATGTCGCGCCGCCGTTTCGCAAATCGCGGGCATCTCGCACATTCGCCCGTAGAGATGAACCGGGACAACGGCGCGGGTGCGCGGAGTGATCGCCTTTTCCAGGGAATTCGGATCGAGCGTCAGAGTGTGCGGATTAATGTCCGCAAAAACCGGAACGCCGCCCGCGTTGACGATGGCGAGCGCGGTGTAGGCAGCGGAAAGCGGTGAGGTGACGACTTCATCGCCTTTTCCACGGCGAACCGCGCCCGATGCCGTCAGAGCCAGTTCGAGCGCGTCGGTTCCGTTGTTTACGCCCGCCGCCGCCGAAGCACCGCAAAATTCCGCCCATTCATCTTCAAATCGCTCGACTTCTTCGCCGAGAATAAAAGTGCCTTTTTGTAAAACATCGGTAAGGCAAGCCTGAATTTCCTCGGCGATTTCTTCATTTTGGCGTTTCAGGTCAATAAAGGGGATTTTTACGTTCATTGCAAAACTGCGGTGCGGCGGACGTTCGGTTTCTTTGTTCTACGAATAAATTTCGCTTTCGCCAGCCGAAGAAATTACGCGGTCAGGGTGAGAAGCGATAAATTTAACTTATACAAAATAAACAACAAACTCCAATAATGAACACGATTTTTTTTATAAAATTCGACCGTGCGGCGCAAACCGTCGTCGAGCCTTACGCTGGGCGACCAGCCGAGCAGCGAATTTATTTTTTTGTAATTTGAAAAGACGTTGCCGATGTCAATTGACTGTCGCTCCTGCGGAAAAGGAATGCCGGCGACGGCTCCGTGTCCGGTGATTTCGATTAGTTTTCCGGCTAGTTCGCCGAGCGTAAACACTTCGTCGCTGCCCAAATTGAGAATCTCGCCTTCGGCTTTTTCATTCGCGCCCGCCAGCAAAAGGGCTTCGACGACATCCTCGACGTAATTTAAATCGCGCCGCTGTTTGCCGTCGCCGTAAAGCTCTATCGTTTCGCCGTCTATGGCTTGCCGGATAAACCACGCGATAAAACCTTGCCGGTTGTGATTGAGAAGCTGTCCCCGACCGTAAGTATTGGTCAAACGCAGGCAAACCGTCCGCAAGCCGTAAACCCGACCGTAGAGCAGATGATAAAGTTCGGCGGTAAATTTGTTGATGCCGTTGATGTCGAGCGGAGCGATTCGATGCTGTTCGTCGAGCGGCAGATAAACGGGTTTGCCGTAAACCTGGCGCGTGCTGGTGTAGATAACTTTGACGTGCGGATTAAAATTGCGGCACGCTTCGAGCAGAGACAACTGCGCTTTGCAGTTTAAGTCGAGGTCGCGCTGCGGGTTGAGCATCGAGTCGAGATGACTGACGCTGCCCGCCAAATTGAAAATATAATCCACGCCGCTGACCAGATGATTGATCACGTAATCGTCGCTCATATCGCCGATTTGCAGAGAAACTTTGTCTTTTATATCTTCGATGTTATGAAGATTTCCGCCTTGCTCTGGAATCAAAGCGTCGAGAATAATCACTTTGACGTTTCCAATTTCGACCAGACGACGCGCCAGATTACTGCCGATAAAACCCAAGCCGCCGGTAATCAGGATGGTGCGCTCCTTATATTCATTAAAACGATTACGCTCGATCATTTTTTTAGTCGGTCGGGAACGGGTGTTTTCAAGCCGCGCTGCGCCGCCGATTTCATCACGAATGATTTCAGCCAGAGCGCACAAAAATCGTATCCGGTGCGGCTCAGTCGTCTGAAAGTAAAAAACTGCGATTGCCCGTGCCGACGCGGATAGTGATTAACGGGAACTTCGGCGAACGCGCAATCGCCCGCCGCCAATTTTCGCACGAGTTCGACGCAAATCACGCCGCTCGAAAATTCCAGATCGGCTTTTGTTATTTTCTTACGGCGGATCAAACGAAAATCGCAATCCACATCGCGGATCGGAAGATTAAACAGCAGACGCGCCGTTCGGGAATATAACTTACCGATCACCACGCGATGAAATTTATCGGCGCGCTTCTTTTTATAACCGTTGACAACATCAATTTCAGCGGTCAGCAAAGGGTGTAGCGACAGTATTTCCCGCACGTCGTATTGCCCGTCGCCGTCCGTGTAGAACACCAAATTTTTGGTCGCCGTGTCGAATCCGGTTCGCAGAGCCGCGCCGTAACCCTGATTCTTCAGATGATGAATGACTTTGAACTTCGATAAAGTGCCTGCCAGTTCATCTAAAATAACGCCGGTCGAATCCGTGCTGCCGTCGTTGACGACGATGACTTCGTAATCGTCGGTCAACTGCGGCAGAACAGCCAGCGCATTTCTAACCAGCCCGGCGATGGTCGCTTCGTCGTTGAATGCCGGAAAAAAGATGCTTATACTTTCACTTTTACAGATATTCATACACACAGTTCTAAATTCGAGTGTCGAAAAAATACGTTCGGGGTTTTGCTACAATATAAACCAATTGACGACTTACTTCAAAAGCGCGGGGTCGAAACGACGGCTAACTCGTTTTCGCGCCGAACTGATCGTTTCAAAGTCATTAGAATAGGCGTGTGGATCAATCGAATCGGATTTTACTTATGCAAAGGCTTGCTGTCGAGATGATGAATGAATGTAAATTCAGGGATTTTCTAAAATCGCACCGGCTGGCGATTGGGACAATTCTTCTGGCGGCGTTATTTTTGCGCCTGCTGTTTTGGGCGTATTTTCCGCCCGACGTGACAGTCGGCGATGCGGGGTGGAGGTATCTGCCGACGGCTCTGAACATATTGAACGGCAACGGATTCTCTTTGGACAGTGTGCTGCCTTTCCGTCCGAGCGAAGCCTGTGTTCCGCTATATCCTTTGTTTATCGCCGCCGTTTACGCCGTGTTCGGAGTCGAACCGGCGGCGATTGTAGCAGTTCAAATTATTATTGATTTGCTGACTTGTTTGCTGGTCGCCTTCGCCGCGTTCCATCTCGCGCCCGTCCGATTAAAGAACCTATCAGCTTTTTCGTCGCTGACGATTTACGGCGTGTTTTCCTGGTTCACCTTATTGTGGTCGGTCAAACTGCTCACCGAAACCCTAACGATTTTTTTGACGATGCTGACCGTCGCGCTGTGCATTTCGGCATTAAAAAAAGAGAAGAAAGAGGAGCGCGGAGAGATTCGTCTGTGGCTGGCGGCGGGCGCGGCGGGCGGTTTGGCGATTTTAACGCGCCCCGATTCGCTGTTGCTGGCGGCGGCAATTATTTTGTTCGCCTCGATTCGCTTTTCGATTCATCCTTCCCGAAAGCGAATTTTCAGCGTTTTAAGTTTTTGTCTGGCGGCGGCGTTAACGCTCGCGCCGTGGATCGTCCGAAATTACTCGGCGTTTGGTAAATTTCAGCCGCTCGCCTCCGAATGGGCTTTTGCCGAAGGCGGCTATATGCCACTCAATTATCTGTATTGGATAAAAACTTGGATGACGGATGAAACCTATTTTTATGTTGTTTTCAATCAGGCGTTCGTTCCGGGAACAACGTCATTCGAGCCTGAAAAATTACCGGACGACATTTTCGATTCCGCCGAAGAACGACAAAGAGTAACGGCACTGATGAAAAAATACAATCGCACACTGTATTTCACGCCGGAAATTAACGAAGAATTTCGGCTTATCGCCGACGAGCGCGTCAAACAATCGCCAATTCGTTTCTATGCCGCACTGCCGCTCAAACGAATTGCATCTCTGTGGCTGACGGGATTCAGCACGACTCGTCCGAAGGATTATAAGATGCTGATTCTTAGAATTCTTTCCGTGCTGCCAATAATCATCGGCGGCATCGCCGGATTTATTTTATGTTTCCGACGGTCATCGGCGGCGGCTCTGCTTTTGGCGATCATCATCGTCCGAACGATTTTTCTGGCATTTCATTACGCGCCCGAAACGCGCTATATTGTTGAAGCCTACCCGTTAATGATCGCCGCCTGCGGAGTTTCGGCGGCGGCGGTATGGCTTGCTGTGCGACGGCGATTGACGAGCGACGCTGAAAACGGACGATTGACGGCTTGAATAGACACGGCGCAATTATTATCAGAGGTGAAATCTAATGAGGCATCCGAAGAAAATTTTGACCGCGCTGATTCTGGGATTTCTCGCCTTCGCTCCGCCCGGCACGCTGATTTTCGCCGCGATTTTGGCACTCGGTCTGCTCGGAAAAACCTGGTTTATTCTGGGACTCGTAACGGGTTCGCTACTGCTGGCAGTTTGCGGGTTTGTTTATCGAGACAAGTTAGCGGAAAATCGTTACTTGAAAATTTTGTCTAAAAAAATTAGAAAATGAGAATTAAAATCGAAGCCGTAAAATTATCAGTTCTAAAAAACGCACCCAAAATGCAAAAATCGAGGCATTGCAACTCTTGTTAAAGGGGAAACTTCGTGTCGTCTATAGTTTTTAATCTTTCAGAGCAGAAATAATTTATAAAGTTTATGTGTGGAATTGTCGGATACGTTGGGAATAAACAGGTTGTGCCGTTGATTATTGACGGTTTACGAAAATTGGAATATCGCGGCTACGATTCGGCGGGAATTGCCGTCGTTGATGAAAATCATCATTTGACGCTGCGCCGCGCCGAGGGGAAATTGCGAAATCTCGAAGAAGCGATTCGCTTGAATCCTTTGGACGGAAATTACGGCATCGGGCATACGCGCTGGGCGACGCACGGGCGACCGACCGAGGAAAACGCGCATCCGCATCGGGATTGTTCGGGCAGAATCGTCGTCGTTCACAACGGGATTATCGAAAACTATCTGAAGTTAAAAAAGGAGTTACAGGAAAAGGGACACGAGTTTAAAACCGAAACCGACACGGAAATCGTCGCGCATTTAATCGAAGAATACATCAAAACCGAAAGTTTGAGTTTTGAGGACTCCGTTAGAAAATCAGTCCAGCAACTCAAAGGAATTTTCGCGCTTTCGATCATATCGGCAGACGACCCGGACAAAATTATCGCCGTCCGCGAAGGTCCGCCGGTCGTCATTGGTTTGGGCGACGGCGAGTTTTTCGTCGCCTCCGACATCCCCGCGATTTTGCAGCACACCCGCGACGTTTTTTACTTGGGCGAAAAGGAAATTGCGATTCTGACGAAAGACTCGGTGCGCGTTACCGATTACGACGGCAATGTCATCGAACCGAAGCAGCAGCGCATCACCTGGGACCCGATTATGGCGGAGAAAGGCGGCTTCAAACATTTTCTGCTCAAAGAGATTTACGAACAGCCGCGAGCCGTCCGCGACACCGTGCGCGGGCGCGTTTCATTGGAAACGGGCAAAGTTTATCTCGACGCGATGGACATTTCCGAAGAAGATTTCCGCAATGTGCGTTCAATCAAAATTGCCGCCTGCGGAACTTCGTGGCACGCCGGAACCGCCGCCAAATATATGCTCGAAGAGTTAGCGCGTGTGCCGGTCGAAGTTGATTACGCTTCGGAATTTCGCTATCGCAATCCGGTTTTGGACGAATCCGATTTGCTGATCGTCATTTCGCAATCCGGGGAGACTGCCGACACGATTGCCGCGATGCGCGAAGCGAAAAAAGCCGGATGCAAGGTTCTGGCGATTTGCAACGTGCAGGGTTCGATGATTACCCGCGAAGCCGACGGCACGATTCTAACGCACGCCGGACCGGAAATTTCGGTCGCGTCCACCAAAGCGTTCACATCGCAAATCATCGCGCTCTATATTTTCGCGCTGTATTTAGGCGAGTTACGCGGCAAACTGAGCGAAGACGAAGTTAAAAAACACGCGCAGGAACTCATCGAACTGCCTTTGAAAATCGAGGAAGTTTTGAGCGAAGCCGACACGATTGAAGAAATGTCGAAGGAGTTTTTCCGCGCCCGCGATTTTTTATATCTGGGACGCGGCATCAATTTTCCCGTCGCGCTCGAAGGCGCGTTAAAACTCAAGGAAATCAGCTATATTCACGCCGAAGGTTATCCGGCGGGCGAAATGAAGCACGGACCGAACGCGCTGATTGACGAAACTTTGCCGGTCGTCGTCATCAACACGCGCGAGGAAGGCAACGAAAATTCCGAACTGCGCTATGAGAAAACGCACTCGAACATCGTCGAAGTCAAAGCCCGCGACGGCATTATTTTTTCAATTTTAAGCGAAGGCGATCAGATGAGTTCGCTCGTCTCCGACCACGTTATCGAGATTCCGAAGGTCTCCGATTTGCTCGCGCCGATTCTTTCAATCGTGCCTCTGCAATTGCTGGCGTATTACATCGCCGTCCGGCTCGGCTGTGACGTTGATCAGCCGCGAAATTTGGCGAAATCCGTAACCGTCGAGTAAATTGAAGGTCGGGAGTTAGGTTTCAATGTAAAATAATAATAAGGTCGTATACTGAACAATAAAGTCGTATACTGAATAATAAAGCTGTATACTATCTCACGCTAAAATAAAAAGCGTGAGATTTTTTTATGTCTGCGAAAAAATACAACTGGACTGAAGCCAAATTTAAGAAATATATAAAAGAGGGGAGAGGAAAAGGAACTGGTAAAGACTACAAGCCTTGGTTAAAAACATACAACGTTCACTCACTCGGAAGACGCGCCCGCAATCCCGGATGGAAAACAGGAAGGCTTCACCATCTTATGTCCGATCTAGAAACATATTATTTTTATCTTCTGGAATGGTCTGATCTGGTAATTGACATAAAGGAGCAATTTCCGCTTCTTGAACTGGAAGCGGCGCAGACGATTGCTTTGGATATGGGAGTCGAATACCCGACGGACAAGGAAAGTAAGTTTCCTTACGTTTTGACGACCGATTTTATGATCACCATCCGCCACGATCACCAAACTTATACTACTGCCCGCACCATAAAGCCATCTGAAGAACTGAATAAACCCAGAGTCATTGAGAAATTCGAGATTGAGCGGCGTTACTGGACGGCAAAAGGAGTTGATTGGGGCATCGTAACCGAGAAGGAAATTCCAATGGTGTTTGCAAAGAACATTGAATATCTGCATCCTGCATATCATTTGGAACAGACAATGGAAGCACCTCTAACTCAACTTCTTTTAATAGACCTCTTGCGAAATAAAGCAGGTATTTGAAAACTTTTGATAAAGATGGCACGACTATTTGATCGGAGCAAATTTGATGAGATACGAAAAAGCCG
>JAYVGL010000292.1:0-9018 GCA_043772175.1 Pyrinomonadaceae bacterium
TTGTTCGAGCAACTCGAATTGCGGTTTGGTTAAATCAGTCGTATACGCCATCATCAAAGTAGAAACGATTTCCCATTAAACTGCAAACAGGTTCTATAAAACAATTTTCTTAAAATCGGCTCACGCATTGATATTCGGTTAATGTTGTCATCACTCATCTTTATACCGAAGTGAGCATAAGTTTCCGCATTCAGTGAACCGTCTTGCTGCTTAAGTTTCTAATGGGTTTGATATTCGATGAGCGATGCTTGCAGTCGCGCGTCGAATACCGGTGAACGATTGTTTTTGGCTTTGACTTCCGGGCGCGAGTCCAGAAACTTTTTCAGTTCAAGAATTATCGGACTTTTATCGCCGAGTTTGAAATAGTATTTCGTGCCGTCTATCCACATTGAGGAAACCCCTTCATTCGATTGCTGATAAGGAAACTTTAGCAAAACTCAAAACAAAGTCAATCTTTTTACGGTTCGTGTCTGCCTGTCCAAACCTATAAAGTTTGGAATTTTACCTTCGCGCTTTTGACGGCTTCTTTCACGTTGATTTCCGCCGGAAAGTTGCAAAACTTTAATCGGGACGCGGCGGCAGCGGTTTTTGCGAGTCTTCGGCGTTTAAATCCTGATAGGCGCAGACGCGGTTTCTGCCGAGCCGTTTGGCGTGATAAAGGGCGGAATCCGCCATCTCGATCAATTCAATCGGGTCGCGTGAATCGTGCGGAAAAACCGCGACTCCGATGCTGATCGTGATGTGATGCGTCTCAAGCGGTTTGCCGCGCCGGATAACGCTGAATTTGTTTTTCTCTATTCCGGCGCGAATTCGATCTGCCGCGATTAAACCCTGCGCGAGTTCCGCGTCAAGCAGGAACGCCGCGAATTCCTCGCCGCCGAAACGCGCCGCCGCGTCGCCGACCCGCAGTTTTTCGTTGATGCAGAGGGCGATTTCCTCCAAATTTTTGCTGCCCGTCAAATGTCCGTAAGTGTCGTTAACCGTTTTGAAGTAATCAATGTCCATCATCAAAACACAGAATTTTCGTTTTTCGGCTTTCGCCCGTTTCGCTTCGCGCCGCAGTTCGGAGAAAAAAGAACGGCTCGAAAGCAATCCGGTTAAATCGTCGTGCGACAACAGCCGGTGAATTTGACGCTGATATTCGCGGTCAATTTCATCGAGCATTTCAAACCGTAGAATATATTCGCCGAGCGTGATTTTATCGCCGTGCTGCAAGGTTTCCTGCGCGATTTTCTGACCGTTGAGCAGCGTTCCGTTTCTCGAATTCAAGTCGGTGATAACGTATTCGGTCGTCTCGGTCTCGAAATTTTTAATCGTTTTGATGCTGGCGTGACGGCGCGAAACTTTTGAATCGTTGAGACGCACGGCGGCGGCGGCGGCGCGACCTAAAATAACTTCTTCGCGCTCGAGCGGAATCGGGACGGCGAGCAGATCGCCGCTCAGGAAAATCAGTGCGGGACGCAAATCGCGTTTTTGATGTTTCGGATTGCTCATTTCGGTACCTGCCGAAAAATTAAGATTATAGCGCGAAAGTTGGAATATCAAGCAGCTTTTTCGATTCCGTAGCGAGCAATCTTCATATATAAACCGCGCCGCGTCAATCCGAGTTCGACGGCGACGCGGGAAATGTTCCAGCGATGGCGGGAAAGCGCGGCTTTAATCATCTGCGTTTCGAGTTCGGAAACGGCTTCTTCGAGCGTTCCGCTTGCTGCCCCGATATTGAAGGAAGCGAACGCGCTGTCATACGACGCAATCGGTTTGACGTTGCCGTTTTCGGCGAACGAGGCGATGGGTTTGGCACTGCGTTTGAGGTCGGTGGAAAGGTGTTCGGGCGTGATTTTTTCGCCGTCCACGGCGCGGGCGACGACGCGCTGAATCTCGTTGCAGAGTTGGCGCACGTTGCCCGCCCAATCGCAGACCATCAGCAAATCAATCGTCTGCGGCGTAATCGTGATGTCGCGTTTGCCGAATCGCGCCGAATACTGATTGATGTAGTAATTAATCATCGGCGGAATTTCCGAACGCCGTTCCCGCAGAGGCGGCACGCGCAGGCGAATGACGTTCAGGCGATAATATAAATCTTCGCGGAAACTGCCGTCGGCGACTTTTTCTTCCAAAGGCATATTCGTCGCGGCGATGATCCGCACGTCAACTTTGACCGGACGCTTTTCGCCGAGCGGCTGCACTTCGCCTTCCTGCAAAAACCGGAGGATTTTCGGCTGCACGTCGAGCGGTAAATCGCCGATCTCGTCGAGAAATAAGGTTCCGCCGTCCGCCGCCCGGATAATTCCCGGCGAATCGGTAAACGCGCCGGTGAACGCGCCCTTTTTGTAGCCGAAAAGATGTCCTTCGGCTAATTCTTTCGGAACGGCGGTGCAGTTGAAAGGCACGAAAACCTTATCTTTACGGCTCGAAATCGTGTGAATCGCCCGCGAAACGAGTTCCTTGCCGGTTCCCGATTCGCCCGTCACCAAAACGGTCACGTCTGACGAACGAATTTTATAAACTTCCTCGACCAGTGAAGTCATCGCCGGTGAAGAATGTATAAAACCCGGCATTAAACTGTTGGAAGTAAACGGACTGGCTTCGTGGTCGGTGTGCTGGGACTTATCTTTATCGCGCAAGGCGCAAACGTCCATTCCGAGTTCGACGACGCGCAGCAGCGGTTGAAGCGAGCCGCCGTCGTTCAAAACTGCGCTGGAGTTCGGCGCGATCACCAGAAACGCGGGCGCGGAACTCGGCGCACGAAGATTGAAAATCTTTAGGTTCTTCGCTTTAGCAAAATGCTCCAGATCACTCTTTTGATGCGCTTCCTGAATTTTCGCCGCCAGTTCCGCGCTTTCGTGCGGCACGTAGCCGTGCGTGATGAACGGATAAAATTTTTTCTGCTCGTTGATTTCGGCGATGATGATTTTATGCGCCTTGCTTTCCTGTTGGAGGATGGCGACGAGTTCGCGGAACAGTAGTTCGCGTGAAGCGGTCGCCTCCGCCAGCCGCAGCATCAAAAGCTGCGAACTCGCGCTGTTGACGCGCTTCGGCGGCGTTTCGACGGTTTTCAGTTTTTCGAGCGCGGCGGCGGTTTCGGCACTCAGCGATTGAACGTCGAGTTTGCGGAAAATTTCGTTGGCGGTCAAAAGGTTTTTGCGGGCGCGTTCGGGCTGACTTTCGCCAAGCGTTATGCCGATCAAATAATGCGCCAGCGCGGTATGGTAAACGTCTTCCGCCGCTTCAAAAATCGTCAGACTGCGGCTGAAATGGTGAACGGCTAACTCCTCGTCGTCGTCTTCCAAAACCGCCAAACCGCGAATTCGCTGGATGTTGCCCAGCACGAAAAAATCCGACGACGGATCGGTCTGCTCAATCGCCGCCAGTTCCGTTTCGCACTCGGCGAATTTATTTTCCTTGAGATAAACTTCCGCCAGAACCAATTTCGCCATATTAGCGATTTGGCGTTCGTTGATGTTCCGGCAAATTTTGACGGTTTCCCGCGCTTTCTCTTCGGCTTTGACGAGATTGCCCTGCAATAAAAAACACCGTGCCAGATTTCGCAGCGATTGAATGAGATACCATTCTTTTTTGCGCTCTTCGGCGAGCTTGACGCTGCGCTCCAAAAACTCCTGCGCTTCAACGAGTTCGCCGCGCAGAATTTTCAACTCGCCTAACGAGTCGAGAATGCCCGCGACGTGAACGTGATTGGCTTCGGTCGCCAATTCCAGAGCGCGATTGTAAGCGTTTTCGGCTTTGCCCCATTCGCCGATCATCACCAAGTGCAAACCGAGATTGTTATAGGCGGCGGTCGCCTGGATTTTATGCTCGGTCAGCTCGAAAAATTCGATTGATTTTTCCAGACACGCGATGCCGTCCTGCGGGCGGCGCAGAAACCAATACGCGCCCGACATATCCGAGTAAATTTTTCCCAGCACAAACGGCGCGGAACGGTCGCCGATAATTTTAATCGCCAAGTCGAAAAACTCCAGCGATTTTTCACTGTTGCCTTCCTGATGATAAGCCATTGCCACGCCCTGATAGCTTTCGGCGATTCCGCGCCAATCGCCGTTTTCGCGGAAGTGGTTCAACGCTTTTTCGGCGTAATCACGCGAAATCGGAAACTCGTTGAGTTTTCGATAGACGCGGGAAAACGCCACGTAAATCTCTCCGCACGACTGATTTAGCTGCGCCGCCGTCGCTTCTTCCAATGCGTAATTGAGCAGGGCGACGGCTTTTGGGTAATCGTTAGTGTTGTTGAAGGAAATGGCGAGCTGCGTGATAACGGAAACCTGCGTTTTCAAACCGATTTGGCTCAAAAGCTGTTCATCGTCGTATTTTTCAATCGCTTCGAGCGATTCTTTGTAGCATCCCTGCGTTTCAAAAGTGTAGGACAGCAAACAGGAGAGTTTAGCGCGATTTTCCGGCGTGTGCCAGTAGTTTTCCAGCGTCGCGGTGAGAACTTTCTGCGCCGCGCCGGAAAAACCTTTGTCTATCTGTCGGCGAATTTCTGCGAAGACAACGGCGAGATTTTCCTCCGATATACCGCGCTGCCGCACCGCACGGACTTCCGCCGACACCGCAAAAGCAGCGGTGCTTTTCGATTGCTCGAAATGTTTAGCCGAAACCGATTCTTTCTTCATTGTAAACTTAAAAAAGAATAGACTTAATAGAAACTATATTTCAGCAACTATCTTTCCAAATATAAAATTTTCCGTTAAATTGAAACTTAACAGATAAATCGCACCGCGTCTATAAAATCTTTGGCGGAGATAGTTATTGAATCCGTTTTTTGCGTGAAATTTTCTGCGGACTGAGTATATTAGTGGCGATGACGGTGAGAATTAAAAAGTAAAAAGCGTTGGAAGGCGTGCGAAGCGGAAAATCGAAAAAACTGTGAACCAGAATACCGAAGCAGCCCGCCAGCGCGCCGGTCGCCGCGCCGCGCCCGAAACGACTCGACGCTTTGCTCATCGTCGTCCGGCTTTTTTTGAACAGCAAATAAATGAAAGCCAGCACACACGCCAGACCGAGAATTCCCGCGTCCGCCGCGATCTGCAAATAATCGTTGTGCGCCTGTTCGACGCGGAAAGTTCCGTTCCAGGTGTCGTAATGCGGAAAAACCGTGCCGAAAGCGTCGAGTCCCGCGCCGAGAATCGGATAATCGAAAAAAATACGCCAGCCGATTTCCCAGAAATGAAATCTGCCGCTGCTGACATCGCCCGTATTTCCCATTCCGACACCGCGCATCAGCGCGTTATCGCCGCCGAGCAGCAGAACCGCGCCGAACAAAGTCAAAATTAAAATCAAGCCGCCGCCGACATAAAATAAAGACCGCCGCAGAACATTGACCGGTTCCGCCGCCGGATCGTTATCTTCGATTGATTTATCTCGCAAACTTTTGATGACGATAAAGCCGACGACCGCCAGCAGGCTGACGATTCCGCCCCGCGAACTCGTGAAAACGAGTGCTATTCCCATCACGACGACCGCGATCACTAAAAAAATCCGTTTGTTGTTTTTCGTCGTCTTTTTGCCGAATAACAAGCCGAGCGTCAAACCCATCGTCATTTCCATAAACGCCGCGAAATGGTGCTGATTGATAAACGAAGCGAACGGAACCGCCTGGCTGGAAACCCGCAGCCCGTAAATGGCGTTCAAACCGGCGAGCCGCTGCAAAATTCCGTAGAAAGCCATCAGCGAACTGAAGCCGATGATGACGATAACGATTTTGCGAAGCCGGTTTTCGTTGCTGACGTAAGTTTGCGCGGCGGCGAAAAATATCAGATAAACGACGAGCTGGACGATTGCCAGACGAGTCGCGTAAGGCGCGAGCGAAAGCGAGCCGACCGCCGTTTCCGCCAGCAAATCCGCCGGCAGATTAACGCTTCGCAGCGGCAGAAGCTGAATCAAACCGATCAAAATCAAACCCGTCAGCGGAATTTGCAGCGAACTCGTATCGAATCGAAATTCTTTTTTCAAAAGCGCGTCCGCCGTCCAGAAAATCACCAGTAGTCCGGTGAAAAAAGCGTTTACGCCCAACGCCCAGACATCAACCGCCCCGAATGCAACGGTCGAAAAAACGAGCGTCGCGCACAGCAGGATGAAAATAATCTCGCTGACAGCCGAAAACTTTTCGTCCGTAAAAAATTCTGAATTTTGTAAAGATTCGGGCATTTATTGTTTGAACAGCCGGAGAAAATCGAGTTAATCGTTTATCTCAACTGAAAATCGTCAAACCAGACTTTCCCAAAAATCGGGCAGATGCTTGACGACCGGCACTGCTCGCGGACAAGGCGAATAACGATTGCTTCGGTGGCGGCGGTCGTCGCAAATTCCGCGCCCGCATTCGTCCAATCGGCGTTGTCGGAAATCGGATTGACGGTCGCCAGAATTTTGCCGTCCGCCGCGTCGGAAATTTCCCAGCGCAGCGTCGCCGCCGTTTTTAATTCCGATCTGTAAAAAAAATCGAAAGCGTATTTTTTTTCCGATTCGACCGCGACCGTCTGCGAAATTTGCCGAAAATCTCTGCCGTCCGAAGAATTGAAAATAACAAACAGACTCGTCGCGCCGCCGTGTTTCTGTTCGTTATTCGGACCGATCTGCGGCTGTGCGCCGTCGGCGATCTGCCAATCGAAATAGCTCGTTTTTTCACGGGTCAGCGGTGTTTCAAAATCGCCGTTGTAGATTTTGCCGAGTGCGAAGTTCACCGCCTCTTCTCTGCCGCTGATGCTCCGTTCAATCTGGAGCGCATCCCGATACTTTTTCGCCGCCAGCATTTCCGCGAAAAGCTGTTCGCCGTCGGCTTTGTAAACGGTGCGTTTATTTTCGACCGGCAGGTCATCCCAGATGCGAACGGCTTCGGTAAGGCGTTTCTGTTTGGCTAAAAACGAGGCGAACGCGAAATTTATATTAACCGTGTTGCCGAGATTTCGCCGGACGGTTTCGAGGTCGCCGTCAAAAACCTGCCACGCCGTGTTCACCGCCGGCATTCGATAATTCGGGTCGGCTTCCGCCGCTTTCGTTATCTCCACGAAGGCTTCGGCGGTTTTGCCGCGCCGCAGCAGCGCGTTGCCGAGCGTCCACTGCACCGGCGCGTAATGCGGCGCGAGTTCCAGCGATTTTCTGAGCGCGAGTTCCGCGCCCGCCGCGTCACCGCCGCGTTCACGCGCCTTGCCCAACGCCAGCCAAAGGCGATAATCGTCCGGCGCGAGCGCGGCGGCGCGTTCGTATTCCGCCAGCGAGATCGCTAAATCTTCGGCGGCGAAAGTTTTTTCGGCTAAAACCGCCAGCGCGTAATGCGTCTGCGGGTCTTTCGGAGCCAGACCGACCGACCATTCGGCGACTTCTCTGACCGGAGCGCGCGAGGCAATCGTATTGCCGAAACACCATCTGATGAAGAAAAAAATCAGCAGCACGAAGAGCAAACACGCGGCGATCAGCGCAGTGCGGCGGAAACCTTTCGTAATTTTGACGGATTTTATCATCGAGTATTCAAAGAATGTTCCGAGTGAAAGTTGTCTATTCAGAATCTATCGGTTCGATTTTCAACCAGGCGCGTTTCAAAGAAATTTCCGTTTCCCGGCAGACGGTTTTGACTTCCTGAAGTCTCTCCGGCGAAACCTTTCTAAAGGAAAGCAGAATTTCCTGCACTTCGTTTTCGCGGCAGATTTGTTTCAGAGAGCCGTTGCCGCCGTGAACTTTTAAGCCGTGTATGACTTTGCCTTCTTTGTTCGGATCATCGTCGAGAAATCCGATTGGCTGATAATTCCAATCGGGATTATTTTTCAGTTCGCGCAAAACCATCTCGCCGCCGTCGCCCGCACCGTAAATCAGGACCTTGCGCTCGTCGCCGGAAGTCGTCGTCGGCAAAAGCTGGCGGAAAAATCGAAAAGCCATCCGGCTGCCCGCCAGTGCAAACAGCAGAAGCATCGCGTCAACGATAAAAACCGTCCGCGAATAAAACTCGAAACGATAAAGTAGCAGCAACGCCAAAACACTGAAAACCGATCCCAGCACGACGGCTTTGGCAAAAGTCAGCAGATCACGGACGCTCGTGTAACGCCAGATGCCGCGATAAACGCCGACCAGCAGAAAAGCGGAAAGTTTGAAAACGATCAGAATCGGCAGCGATTTGATAAACAGCGACCACGTTTCGCTCTTTTCAAACGCGCCGAAAATCAGTATGTAAGCGGCGTAATATGCCAAACCGATCAACGCCGCGTCCATCAAAACTTCAAAAACGCGCCGCTTGTGCGAAAGATTCAGCAGAAATCCGAAACCGGCGTTGTTTTGCAGGGCGAGTTCCTCCTGCTGTTCTTCGTAAACTTTGACTTTCGAGAGATAAACGCCGATCAGCGTCAGCAGCACGGTAAAAACCAGCACCAGGGCGATGCTCTGCGTCGGTTCGAGTTCGCGCACGAGCAGAGAAATCACCCCGGCGGCAATCGCCAATCCGTAAAGCAATAAAACCGCGCTGCGCTCCGACAGTCCGAGCGCGACGAGCCGGTGCGAAGTATGGTCGCGCCCGCCCTGCGAAGCCTTGCGTCCCCAAAGTTTTCGCAGCAAGGTGACGAAAGTCGTGTCGAAAATCGGGACGAACAGAATCAGCGCGGGAACTGCCAGAATCGAGACGATACCGCGTGAACGCCCGCCGACATCGGTCATCAGCACCGAACTTGCCAACAGAAATCCGACGAACATTGAACCGCTGTCGCCCATAAAAATCGAAGCCGGATTAAAATTGAAAATCAGAAATCCGATTAACGCCCCGATAAAAGCCGCGAGAAAAATCATCTCGTTGGTCTGCCCGCTGGCGGCAAATCCGGCGGCGAGGGAAACGGCGGCAATCGCCGCGATACCGGCGGAAAGCCCGTCCATATTGTCAAGGAGGTTAATTGCGTTCGTAATGCCGATCAACCAAAAACAGGTGATGCCGATGTTCAAAATGTCGGAACTCGTCCACGGCAGAACCAGCCCGCAGCCGATGACAATCGCCACGCCGATAAATTGTCCGATGAGTTTTTGATACGG
>JAYVGL010000293.1:0-5685 GCA_043772175.1 Pyrinomonadaceae bacterium
CTGCGTTCCGTTCGGATAAGTGAAGTTGACCGCTTTTAATTGAAACTCGCCTTTTAAGTTTTCCGTCGTAATCGCGCCGCTTTCTTCAATCGCCGAATCAGCATCCAGAACTTCAAAAAAACCTTCGGCGTAAGTCATCGCTTCGTTGATTTGATCGTATATTCGATGAAGCTGGCGAATCGGGGCGGAGACGTTATTGAACAGCAGAATGTGAAACATAATCGCGCCGATAGTCATTTTCTGGTCAAGCACGAGATACGAAGTCAGAATGATAATCAAAACCACGCCGACTTGTTCGATAAAGGTTTTTAAGGCATCGAAAACGTAATTGGTTTTGCGCTGTTTGAGTTGCGCGTCAATCAAATTCTGCCGGAGTTTGTTTTGCTTTCCGCGTTCGTATTCTTCGCGGACGAACGATTTGATAACGATAATTGATTCGATAATGTTAAAAAGTCCATTGGTTTTCTGTTCGCGCAAACTTCGCAGACCGCGCCGCACACCTTTTAATAATCCGGCTTGCTTCCAACTCAGCAGAAAATAAACCGGCATTATAATTGACGCGACTAGACCGACGTAAAAATTGGCGTTGAACATCAAAACCAAAGCCAGAATCGCGTTCGCAAACAGCGGCAGAAGGTCTATGAAAATGTTCTGCACAAAACTCGTCAAACTGTCCGCGCCGCGATCAATGCGCGTTTGCAGTTTGCCGGTCGCGTTTTCGTCCGCTGCGAAAAAAGCGTATTTGTAGGAGAGAATTTTTTCGATGGCGTATTGCGAAAGCTGACTCGACAAATTAACCCGAATTTGTTCGCCGATCATACTCTGCCCGTATTTGACGGCGATGTTGACGAGTTCTTTGCCGAACAGAATCGCGCTGATAAAAACCAGCAGCGAAGTGCTTTCCTGCGCGTGAATGTTGACATCAATCAGTCCCTGAATCGTGTCCACCGTGTAGCGCAGAACCAGCGGATTGACCTGCGCGGCGAACGCCC
Source organism: Pyrinomonadaceae bacterium (assembly GCA_043772175.1). Lineage (GTDB taxonomy): Bacteria > Acidobacteriota > Blastocatellia > Pyrinomonadales > Pyrinomonadaceae. Next base: position 993 of record JAYVGL010000293.1, read on the forward strand.
CGATCAGCGTTAAAAAAAGCGAAACAACGACGAGCGATCTATAAGGTTTGACGAACGGCACGAGCCGCAGAATGATTTGCCAGATATTCATTAGAACGCTTTATTCAGCGAGAATTTTTCGCCGCCACGCGCTCGACCTCCGCGTTCATTTTGCCGATCAGCATATAAAAAATCATTTTGTAATCGGAAATCAAAGATCGGAACGGATATTTGAAAGTCGCCGGTTTGTTGTGTTCGACGTAAAAATGCGCGAACCACGCGAAGGCGTAGCCGATGACCAAGCACAGCGGGGAATAAAGCCATCTGCCGCTTTGGAAAATCCAGACGAGCAGCACGAAACTGAGCATCGTCCCGATGAAATGCAGGTGGCGCGTCAACGGCTGCGAGTGTTCGGCAACGTAAAAATCCCAAAATTCTTTGTAATCTGTTATTCTGTTTTCCATCTTTTTCGTTTAACCTCGCTGTTTGATTTGAAAAATTATCTTAGCAGATTTCAGAGAATAGGTTATTGAACGAACCGGCAGTTAATTAACTTTGCAGCTGTAAATTTCCGTCTATTTTTACGAACAATTTTCGATAAACCGGCAAACCTTTTTCCTCGACGGCGTTTTCGCGTTCGGTTTTGACGGGAAACGGATTTTCCGCAATTTCGATTTCGCGCAGGTTTTCATTTTCACGAAACAGCGCGAACATTTCGGCGGCGAGAAATTCGATGTCGGTCTGCACGAAAATACGCCCGCCGGAACGCAGATGAGAGACGACGGTTTCGATCAGATTGTCTTTTACCATCCGGCGTTTGGCGTGTTTTTTCTTAAACCAAGGATCGGGGAACTGTATCGTTGCGGTTTGCAAAACGCTCGGCAGATTTTCCAGCAGTTTGTCGAGCGAGTGCGTCGCGTTGTTAAACTCGTAATGTAAGTTCGCCAGGTTGTTTTCCTTCGCCAACCGATTCGCTTCATCAACCAGAGGCTCGCGGATTTCCACGCCGAGAAAGTTACACTGCGGCAAAATCTGCGCCATTTTCAACAGAAATCTGCCGCGCGCGCAGCCGATGTCGAGGTGCAGAGGCTGATTCGGAGCGGCGAAAATACTTTCGATTTGAATCGGCGACGGCGGTAAACAATAAAACGGCGACAGCGGATTGACGTGCTGGTGAACTCTAACTCGCGGCATAAATAAAACGGGAAAGTTATCAGACGACTTTTAGAAGCAGTAGAATGCTGAAAATGCAGGTAAAAGTAAAAATTATCAGCGCGGCATAACCGAGCAGTTCGGCAATCGCGCCGACTTCGCGGGGGTCTTTGTGTAAATCTTTCGGTATTTGAATGAAGCCGTAAACCACGCCGACGATCAAACCGCCGAGATGTCCGAAATTGTCTATCGTCTGATTGAGCAGAACGCCGTAAAGCGCGATGAATCCGATGTTGAACAGCATATTTTTGAGAAACGACGGCGGCAGAAGTTTCCGGCGCAGAAAGCCGTAAGCCGCCAAATAACCCAAAAATCCGACGATGCCGCCCGACGCGCCGACCGAAACGCCGTCCGGCAGAAATATCAAACTTAAAATTCCGCCGCCGATTGCCGCCAGCAGAAAAACGATCATCAGATGAGCGCGGTTGGACAGCGTTTCGATTAGTCTGCCCAAAACGTAAAGCGCGTAACAGTTAAAAAGCAGATGAACCAGTCCGCCGTGCAGAACCGCGCCCGTCAAAATGCGCCAGTATTGTCCGGCGACGAACGCCGGTTTGAGAAATCCGGCGAGCAAAACAGATTCATCGCCGCCGAGCATCACCGAATTCGCGCCGTCAAGCGCGAATTGACATAAAGACACGACGACTAAACCGGCGATCAAAATGATTGAATAAAGCGGAAAGACGGGCGACGAATGCTGTTGATTCTCCGCCGGTTCGATTTCTTCCGGCTCTTTTTCGTATTGCAAAGACATATCAGCTTTAGATTGTAAATTTTGAATTTTAGATCGCAGCAATCTTTTTTCCAGCCGAAATCACATCACCAGCCCGCCGTCCGCCTGCACTACTTGTCCGGTGATATAACGCGCCGCATCGGACAATAAAAATGCGGCGATTTCCGCGACTTCCCGGACGTTGCCGAGTCTGCCCAGCGGAATCATTTCCAATAATTTCACCTGGTATTCGTCGTTTAACTGTCCGCTCATATCGGTTTCGATTAAACCGAGAGCCAACGCGTTAACCGTGATTTTCCGGCTCGCCACTTCCTTCGCCAGCGATTTCGTCAGCCCGATCATTCCCGCTTTCGATGCCGAATAATTCGACTGTCCCTGCATTCCGACCACGCCGGAAATCGAAGAAATATTCAAAATCGCGCCGCCCGTTTCGTTCTTCATCATAAAGCGCAAAACAGCTTTCGAGAAATTCCACGCGCCTTTCAGATTCGTGTCAACAACTGCGTCCCAATCGTCTTCCTTCATCCGCAAAATCAATCCGTCGCGGGTGATTCCGGCGTTGTTGATTAAAAAATCAATCGTGCCAAATTCTTCTTTCGCCTGTTTGCAAAACGCTGTTGCCGCTTCCGTATTCGCCACATCGCACTGCGCGGCGAAACATTTGACGTTCAAACTTTCGATTTCGACTTTTAATTTGTCGGCTTCGTCCGCGCTTTTTGAATAATTAAAAGCCACATTCGCGCCGCGTTTCGCCAACTCCAACGCAATCGCTTTGCCGATGCCGCGCGTTGCGCCCGTTACGATTGCCGATTTTCCGATGAAAGATTGTTTTTCGCTCAAAATATATTTTCTCCCAGTTTTTTAAAACACTCACCAAATTCGTTCGACTCCATACGAATCAAAAGCCGCGTCAGAACTCGCAATCGGCAAACTTTCAACCATAGATTGCGCGATTATTAAACGATCAAACGGGTCTTTGTGGTGAAACGGCAGCGTCGAAACTTTTTCAAGATGCGGCAGAGTTACGGGCAGGATTTCGATATTATTTTTATGAATTTGCGGCGGAATAAAATTTCCGAACGAATCAGGCAAAGAGAGTTTGCCGATGTTGAATTTGATAGCAATTTCCCACAAACACGCCGCGCTTATCAGCAAATCAATCTCCGCTTCAAGCAAATCTTTAGCTGTTTTGCTCAATGCCGAATCGTTGTTGATGAAATAAAGAAAAGCGTTCGTATCAAGCAGAAGTCGGGTGATGTTGGAAAAATCACTCACGGCTGATACTCCTTGAAATCTTCCAACGGCGCGTCGAAATCATCTGACATTTTTATCAAGCCTTCCGCGCTTCCGGCTTTACGTCGTTTTTTTGAACCGACATTTGTTGTCTGTTCGTCAAACAAAACAATTACGCGCACCCGGCTCGGCGCATTGTCCGGCAGTTCTTCGTCTAAGACAATTTGATGATTCGCGTTGATTGTTCCCGTCGTTTCGATTGCGGTCAGCATAATTAGATTTCCTCGATTTTGATTTTACTATAAAATTGAAGACTCTCGAATGTTTTTCTTGATGACCTGCATTTTTAACGATCATCGCCCAGACGTTATTGATTTAACCTTTATCCGCATTTCAACACATATCAAAATCTAAAGCTGTCTTTTATTAGAATTTCGGAAAGTTGAATACGATATAGCAATACCAACCGTCAAGATTGTTAAGGGAAATAAAAAAACCATTTTTCTTTGAGACATTTGAAGGAAACTTGCAAGAAAAAGCGATGGAAAGAGCGACAATATAGTGAATAAAATCGTAAATTTGAATTGCATAAATGCTCGTTTATCTTCTTTCTTTCGGCGTTCGATGCGTTCAAGTCTTGCTTCCTGCTGGTCAACTACAATCTCAAGTTCTTTTTGGTAAGTATCTTCATATTCGTTCTTCAATTTTTTAACCTTTTCTTTAATTACCGTGTTTTCTAAATCACCTCTTTGATTTTTGTAGCTATAATCTGATTGATTGTTTTGTAAGACTGCGTTTATTGGCAAAATACTTCTTGCTGTTGGGCTTGCTTGAGTCTGATCTAGCTGATTAAGCCATAAAGTTGGCTGTAATTTCTGATATGAATTGTTGATAAGAAAGTCCGCCAAATCTTCGCGCATTTCGCCCGCCGTTTTGTAACGATTTTCGGGCAGTTTCGCCAACGCTTTCGCCATCACGTTTTTCAAACTTTGCGGAATCGAATCGGGTAAAGGCGCAAACTCGCGCATTATGATCGCGGGAAATAAAACCGACGGTTCTTTCTGCGGAAACGGCAGTGTTCCCGTCAAAAACTGATACAAATTTACGCCGACCGACCAGACATCCGTTTGAATTGAGCGTTTGCCGTCCAACGCTTCGGGCGACATATAGGCGAAGGTTCCCGAAATGTTTTGGCTTTGGCTGGCAACGGTTGTTCGCAAGGCGCGGGAAATTCCGAAATCGGCGAGGCGCGGCGTTTTGCCTTGCAACAGAATGTTGGCGGGTTTCAAATCGCGGTGAATGATGTGGCGCGAGTGCAGAAATTCCAAACCGTCGAGAATCTGAATCGTCGTTTCAATCGCCCGTTCGACGGACATCGCCCCGTGCTTCTTTAACCATTCTTCCAAAGAACCGTCGGGCGCGTATTCGCTGACGATAACGATTTGCCCGTCGTATTCGTCGGCATCAATAATCGGCACGATGTTCGGATGCCCGCTCGCCTGTTCCCACAAAGTCGCTTCGTGTTTGATGGCTTCG
>JAYVGL010000294.1:0-41332 GCA_043772175.1 Pyrinomonadaceae bacterium
CGCGTCGGAAAGTTCGCGTTTCACTTTCGCCGGACTTCCCAAAACCAGCGAGCGCGGCGGAATGTTCGTGTTCGGCGTGAGCAGACTGCCCGCCGCCACGAGCGAATCTCTCCCGACGCGCACTCCATCCAGAATAATAGAGCCGATGCCGATTAAGCAACCCGTTTCGATGTAACAGCCGTGTAACACGACGCGATGCCCGACGGTGATTTCGTCTTCCAAAACGGTCGAATGCGTTTTTCTCGAAACGTGAATAATCGTGCCGTCCTGAATATTCGTGCGGCTTCCGATGCGAATCGAATTGACATCGCCGCGCAGAATCGAACCGAACCAGACGCTCGATTCCGCGCCGATTTCGACATCGCCGATAATGATCGCGTCATCGGTGATATATGCCGTTTCGTGAATTTTCGGCGCGGTGTTTTGGAAAGATTTAATCATTTTTAGTTTTTATTCTGCCGCTCGGAAACGGTTTGCCGCGACTCATACTGCATTCGAGTTTTGACCGCATCGCCGAAAATGCAGATGCCGGAATTGAACACGACCAAACTCAAGGTTCCCCACCAAAACCACTTTTTCAGCCGTTCGCCGCGCGATTTATAAATCACCGACTGCCCGAAGAGACTCAAGCCGAACCCGATTAAAATCAAGCCCGCAACCGATTCAAACAGCCATCTGTAAAACGCTTCGTTCATCAAAACCAATGTTAAAACGGACGCGCCGGAAAAACAAGAATTGGCATTTTAGCGTTATTCGTGGCAAACTTTTCGTGTTCGATATGACAAAATAAACGGAAACAAATTTATGACAAAGAAACCGAAAATTTTAGCGTTCGCGGGCAGTCTGCGCGAACATTCATACAGTAAACGAGTCGTCAGAACGGCGATGAAAGGCGCGGCGAACGCGGACGTAACCTACGTTGATTTGCGCGATTATCCGATGCCGATTTACAACGAAGACGATCATAAAAAAGACGGCTTTTCCGAAAACGCTCTGAAAATGCAGAAACTTCTGGCGGAACACGACGGCTTTTTAATCGCTTCGCCCGAATACAACAGTTCCCTGCCCGCCGCGTTGAAAAACGCGATTGACTGGACTTCGCGCCCGTCGGACGAATACAAAATGGGCGAAGTTTTCAAAGGCAAAGCCGCCGCGATTATCACCGAATCGCCCGGAGCTTTCGGCGGCATTCGCTGTCTCGGACATCTGCGCGACGTGCTGACGATTTTGCTCGTCAACGTCCTGCCGTCGGAAATCGCGGTCGCCGGTGTCGGCAAAATGTTCGACGGCGACGGCGCGGAGATGATTGACGAAAAAATGAAAAAAACGCTGGAAGGTTTGGGCGCGTCTTTGGTTGATATTTTGCAAAAAACGCACGGCGAAATCGAAACCGTCGCGGCTGAGTAAAAATTTATGAGTCAAACTAATTTAAACGCTTTTCCGTCACTGCCGCTCGCCGAATGGAAGCCGACGAAAAATACTCTGCATCTTTATTTGCAGATCGTCGGGAAGATTCGCCTGAAATTGCAGCCGCGACAGAATCATTGGTGGCACGTTCCGTTTTACGTTTCGCCGCGCGGACTGACGACGCGCCCGATTCCGTTCGATGGCGGTAATTTTGAGATCGAATTCGATTTTATCGAACACCGTTTAGAAACCCGCACGAGCGGCGGCGCAGCAGAAAGTTTCGCGCTCGAAGACAATTTGACGGTCGCTGATTTTTACCGTCAGGTCTTTGAATCGCTCGCCGCGCTCGGCATCAAGGCGAAAATTTGGGCGGTTCCGTATGAGACTTCGAGCAAAATACCGTTCGCCGAAGACACGGAAAATAAATCCTACGACAAAGAATACGTCGAGAAATTTCACCGCATTCTCGTCAGCGTCAACGATATTTTCGAGGAGTTTCGCGGACGATTTATCGGCAAATCAACGCCGGTTCATTTGTTCTGGCACAGTTTTGATCTGGCTTTGACAAGATTTTCGGGAAAACTCGCGCCGGTTAAAGAATCAGCCGGAACGGTCGAGCGCGAAGCCTACTCGCACGAAGTCATCAGTTTCGGATTCTGGGCGGGCGACGACAATGTTCCCGCGCCGGCGTTCTATTCCTACACCGCCCCGGAACCGGAAAATTTAACCGACGAAAAATTGAAGCCAGCCGCCGCGCTGTGGAACACCGACAAAGGTGCGATGGCGGTTTTGATGTATGACGACGCGCGAAATTCGGATGCGCCGCGTGAAGCGATTTTGGAATTTCTGGAAAGCGCGTATCAAGCGGGCGCAAAACGCGCCGGTTGGGACACGGACGCATTCGCGCTCAAGCCGTTAGGTTAAAAAAATAATGCAGAAATCAATCGCGTTAATTTTCGCGTTTCTTATTTTCGCCATTTCAACCGTCGCTGTTTCCGCGCAGAGTTCGAGTTTGAAAGTCGTAACCGAAACGATAAAAATTAACGCCGCCGAATTAAAATCGCTCGCCAAACCGACGGATAAAAAACCCGTGCTGATAAATTTTTGGGCGACGTGGTGCGGTCCGTGCCGTTCGGAATTCCCCGAACTCGTCAAAATTGATGCCGATTATCGCGCCAAAGGCTTGAATTTCTACGTCGTTTCGGTTGACGATTTTGCAGTGATTGATACTCGCGTTCCCGAATTTTTGAGAGATTACAATTCGACGATGCCGTCGTATCTGATAAACATCGAAAGCCGCAAAGAAATCGCCAAAGCCGTCCGCCAAATCGCGCCGCGCTTTCCCGATACATATCCTTTAACTCTGCTTTTCAATGGAAACGGCAAACTCGTTTTTCAAAAAGTCGGCAGAGTTGACGCGAAAATTCTGCGGAAGGAAATTGACAAGGTTTTAATAAAAAAATGATTGACTTAAGAAGCGATACGGTTACCAAACCAACCGCCGAAATGCGGAAAGCGATGGCGGAAGCGGAAGTCGGCGACGACGTTTACGGCGAAGACCCGACGGTGAATCTTTTGCAGCTAAAAGCCGCCGAAATTTTCGGCAAAGAAGCCGCGCTGTTCGTTCCGACGGGTTCGATGGGCAATCAGATTGCCGTCAAACTTCACACGCAAGCGGGCGATGAAATTATCATCGAAGAACGCGGGCATATCTTGAATTGGGAGTTGGGAATGCCCGCGATTGCTTCGGGTGTTACGATTCGCGCCGTTCGTGCGGCGAACGATAACGGAATGCTGACGTGGGCGGAAATTGAAGCGGCGATTCACAAAAATCAGCCGTATTACGCTTGCCCGACGGGTTTGATTTGTCTGGAAAACACGCATAATTTCGGCGGCGGCAGCGTGATGTCTGCCGCGCAAACCAATGAAATTTGTGCCAACGCGCATCAATTGAATTTGCCCGTTCACTTGGACGGCGCACGAATTTTTAATTCGGCGGTCGCGCAGAACGAGACGGTCGCCGATCTCACCAAAAACTTCGATTCGGTGCAGTTCTGCCTTTCAAAAGGTTTGGGTGCGCCAATCGGTTCGATGCTTTTGGGAACGCGGGATTTTATAACGGAAGCGCGTGTGTGGCGTAAACGCTTCGGCGGCGGAATGCGACAGGTCGGGATTTTAGCGGCGGCGGGTTTGATCGCTCTGACCCAATCGCCGCAACGTCTGCATTGCGACCACGAAAACGCTAAAAGGTTGGCGGAAGGCGCGGGAAATTTACCGGGCATCTCGATTGACGCGGAAAAAGTGCAGACCAACATTGTTCTCTTCGACGTTTCGGAGACGGGGAAAACTTCCGGCGAGATTTGTGCGATGTTGAAAGAGCAAGATATTTTAGCGTCGCCGTTTGGCAAAGCGATTCGGATGGTGACGCACTATGACGTTTCGCGGGAAGATATTGAAACATCACTGAAAGCGTTGGAGCAAATTATCCTCTAAACGAATTATGAGTATGTCGAATAATAAATTAGAGATGCGCTGAGTCGAACTCAAACGTCGGCAAGACGAAGAAGTCCTCGAAAGATTGAGTGATTTAGACAGAATCCCCCAAATTAAATAAACTTGGAATCAATGATTATCGCCATTGACGGACCTTCGGGCGCGGGCAAATCCACGCTCGGCAAAATGTTGGCTAAAAATTTGAACCTGCTGTATCTCGACACCGGAGCGATGTATCGCGCCGTCGGTTTGGCCGTTTTTGAAAGCGGCAAAGATTTTTACGACGCGGAAACCGTCATCGAGATCGCCCGTCATTCAAAAATCGAATTGCTCGGCGAGCCGGATTCGCTGCAAGTCAAACTTAATGATCGAGATGTTTCGAGCGAGATTCGCACGAACGAAGTCGGGCAGATGGCTTCGATTGTTTCGACGATTTCGGAAGTCCGTGTAATTTTAGTTGAACATCAAAGAAGACTCGGACGGACTTCCCGAACCGGCGCGGTTCTCGACGGGCGCGACATCGGCACGATAGTCTTTCCGAACGCCGACATCAAATTTTTCTTAACCGCCAAGCCCGAAGCTCGCGCCCGCCGCCGTTACGAAGAGGACAGACAGCGCGGACGCATCACGACTTACGAAGAAACTTTGGCGGAGATCAATCTGCGCGACGAACGCGATGTCTCCCGCGCCGATTCGCCCCTGACCATCGCCGAAGACGCGATTGTCATTGACACGAGCGAACTCAATTTAACCGAAGTTTACGAGCAGATGATTACGCTCGTCAGAGAAATTACCCTGACATAAATGTCATTTGACTTAACGAAACTCAATCGTTAAGATTTTCATTCGTTCTTTTTATGCTCCCGTAGCTCAGTTGGATAGAGCAACAGCCTTCTAAGCTGTGGGTCGCACGTTCAAGTCGTGCCGGGGGTATTTATTATTTGTAGAAATCGGAAGTTTGTGCGAAGATTCTTTTGCGCTTCTACGATTATGGCGGCTATAGTTCAGGGGTTAGAACGTCGGTTTGTGGTACCGAATGTCGTGGGTTCAATTCCCACTAGCCGCCCCACTTTTTATCAAGACGATCCAGATAATTCGACAGATGACTGAATCCCTTTCTGAATCTGTTTGCTTCCGATTATCGAAAAGCATACGATAACAAAATCAATTTTCAACTCAGTTTCCGCGAGGTTTGTTGCAATGATGAAAGTCGTCAAGTTCGTTTCAGGTTTGATGTTTATCGTGTTGCTGTCGGTGAGCTTTTCGTATTCACAGCAGAAATCGAAGGTTTACGCCGACGGCGAACTGCTTGTGAAATATAAAAGCGGCACGGCTTCGAGAGCGGCTTTGACGATCAACGCGCAGTTAAATTCGACTGTTCTGGAAGAATTTTCCGATTTGGGCTGGCAGCGCGTGAAAATCGCCGACGGCACATCGGTCGAAGCGGCAAAATCTCGATATGCGGCTTACGAAGATGTCGAAATTGCCCAGCCGAATTATTTCTATCATCTGCTCGCCACGCCGAACGATACGCAATATACCGCTGCCGGAATGTATGGTTTGGCAAAAATTTCCGCGCCTGCCGCCTGGGACTTGACGACGGGCAGCGCAGCGGTCGTGGTCGCCGACATTGACACGGGTTTGCGCTACACGCACGAAGATTTGGCGGCGAACGCCTGGATCAATCCGGGCGAGACGGCGGGCGACGGTATTGATAACGACGGCAACGGATTCATTGACGACGTGCGCGGCTGGGATTTTTTCTACAACGACAACAATCCGATTGACGATGCGGGCGGACACGGAACGCACACTGCCGGAACCATCGGCGCGGTCGGCAACAACGCGAAAGGCGTGGTCGGAGTTAACTGGAACGTCAAAATTATGCCGATCAAAATTTATAGTCCGAATGGCGCGGATTCGACTTCGGCGATGCTCGTCAACGCTTACAACTACATCCGAATGATGAAAAATCGCGGCGTGAATATTCGCGTTACGAACAATTCCTACGGCGACTGCGGCGAGGCGTGCGGCTACGATCAGGCGACGAAAGACGCGCTCGACGCGATGGGCGATGCCGGAATTTTGAATGTTTTCGCGGCTGGCAACGACAACCGAAATGTTGATTCGTTTCCGGCGGGCGGCAATCCGAGTCCGGGTTACCCGGCGCGTTATACGAGTCCGAGCGTGGTGGGCGTGGCTTCTTCGACTTCGACGGATGCGCGTTCGAGTTTTTCCAATTACGGCGTAACGAGCATTGATCTCGCCGCGCCGGGTTCGGGCGTTCTCAGCACTTACGCGAGTTCGGATGCGAGCTACGCGACTCTGAGTGGAACTTCAATGGCGACTCCGCACGTGGCGGGCGCGGCGGCACTGTTGTCGGCATACAATCCGAATCTTTCCGTCGCCTCGCTGAAAGCGACTTTGATGAATACGGTGGATGTGCTGCCGGCGTGGAACGGCATCGTCAAAAGCGGCGGGCGATTGAACATTTCCCGCGCACTGTCGAATCAAACCGTCTGCACCTTCAATCTTTCCCAAACCGAATTAAACATTAATAATTCCGGCGGCAATTATACGGTTAACGTCGCCGCGCCGACCAACTGCGATTATTCGGCGACGAGTAATGTCAGTTGGATTACCGTAACGAACGGCAATCCGGGCAGCGGCAGCGGAGCGGTCAGTTTGACGGTTCAGGCAAACCCTTTCGTTGACGCGCAACGCATCGGACGGGTTATCATCGGCAGCCAAACTTTTTCCGTGATTCAGGGAACGCCTTTTTTGCTGAGACCGGCGGTTTTGGATTTTGACGGCGACGGCAGAACGGATTTTTCCGCCATCCAAAATAACAACGGTGGAATGGTCTGGCAAAATCAGCGCAGTTCGGCGGGTTACGCTCCGATCAGTTTCGGGTTGTTCAACGAAGACGCAGCCGTGCCGTCCGACTTCGACGGCGACGGTAAAACCGACATCGCCGTCTGGCGCGGCACGAACGGAACTTTTTACGTTTTCAGAAGTTCGTCGAACACTGTCCAGGCATTTCAGTTCGGGCAGGCGGGCGATTATCCGAACGTCGCGCAGGATTTCGACGGCGACGGGAAAGCCGATTTTGCGGTAACGCGCGTAAACAACGGCAGTCTTCTCTGGTATATTTACGGCTCGCTTACGGGTTTTCGCAGCGTTCAGTTCGGAACAGCGGCGGACAAGCCTCTGCGCGGCGATTTCGACGGCGACGGCAAAGCCGATTTAGCCGTTTATCGAACGGCGAGCGGTTCGCCCGCCAACAGCTTTATCGTGCAGAAAAGTTCCACCGGCAATTTATCGGTGATGCCGTTTGGAAATTCGACGACCGACAAAATCGTGCCGGGCGATTATGACGGCGACGGCAAAACCGACTTCGCTGTTTGGCGGACGACCGGCGGCGTTTGGTATTACCTGCAAAGTTCCAACGGAAACTTTAATTCGACCGCGTTCGGCGCACCGGGCGATTTGCCGACACCGGGCGACTACGACGGCGACGGCAAAACCGACTTTTCCGTTTGGCGACCGAACGCGAATCAAAACGAATCGGGCGTATTTTATATGCAGCGGAGTTCGGCGGGCTTTGCGGCTTTCGGATGGGGAAATTCGCAGATGAAAATTCCCGCCAATTCGATTCTGGGGCAATAAATTTTCGGAAATTTTGTCGGCAGATTAAACTTTTAGATCGTCCGGCGCGTCTAACTCCTCAAAATAGGACTGAGAAGAACTCGTTCGACACGGAAACCAGGAGAAACCAATCTTCGTTTCGGAGAATTTTTGATTGATAAGTATCTTGCGTTTGCCGATGCTTGATAGTATATTTGAGTTTCTGACTCGGTTGGCATAAACTTTGTCCAATGCCCTTTGCGAATAATTTCTAAAATACTAAGTAAGGATATAAAAAGATGAATAGCATTTTAACCAAAAGCGGTAAGATCGGTGTGATTTTTGCCTCTGTTGTACTTTTAGCGGTTTCGGCTTCAGCCCAACTGAGTTTGCGAAAAGCCTTGGATTTCGATAATGATAACAAAGCCGACTTCTCGGTTTTTCGCCCGACCAACAACACCTGGTATGTCAAAGGCAGCACCGGAGCCAACATCTCGCAATCCTTCGGTTCTTCCAACACCGATTTTCAAACGCCGGGCGACTATGACGGCGACGGGAAAGCCGACATCGCCGTTTGGCGCGACACGGACGGTGTTTGGTATCGCATCAACAGTTCAAACAACACCTTTACCGGAGTCGCTTTCGGCGCGTCCGGCGACGAACCGATTGCCAGAGATTTTGACGGCGACCGCAAAACCGACCTCGCCGTAATTCGCCGCACCAACGGGGCGATGGTCTGGTATGTTCTCAGAAGCACCACCGGAACGCTCGCCGCCACGCAGTTCGGACTCGAAAGCGATTACTCCGCACCGGGCGATTACGACGGCGATTTGAAATTCGATTACGCCGTGCAGCGTCCCGGCGCGACTCAGGGAACTTTTTATATTCTTCAGTCAACCAATAACAATCTGGTCGGCGTTCAATTCGGCAACGCCAACGATTTAATCGTGCCGGGCGATTATGATGGCGACAACAAAACCGACATCGCCGTCGTCCGTGAAGGCGCGACCGCGAACAGTCCGCTCGTTTGGTATATTCGCCGCAGCACCGACTTCGGTTTGACCGCCTTAACATTCGGCATCACCGGCGCGGACTTAAACGCGCAGGGCGATTATGACGGCGACGGCAAAACCGACATCGCCGTCTGGCGCGATTCAAACGGAACATTTTATGTGAACCGAAGCAGCGACAACGGACTGACCGTATCGCAATGGGGAGCATCAAACGATTTCCCGATTGCCAGTTTCGACACGCACTAATTTCATTTGATAATTTTAGAATCGCAGGCTGAAAACTTTACGAGAAAGTTTTCAGCCTTTTCGTTTACTGACAGCCTTGTCGTGAAATGTTGACGGCGCGGCAGTATAATGACGGAAATTCAGTCGCCGATAATTTCAACTCACAGACGGCGATTGCCGAATGTGTTAAATTCGTAGTCTAAAAGTTCATCATCAAAACAATGTGGCAGTCTCGCACGAAAACCGATTTAATTATCGAAGTTTGGGAAAAACTCGACTGCGAATCAATCGGCAGAACGGAAATCGAAGCGATTGAAACCGTTCTCGCCGAACGTTTCGGCACGAGTGCCGTCGAATCGCCGATGATTTTCGCACGTCTGCTCGCCGACGAAGGCGCGGAGCTGCGCCACGCCGAAATTATGGAACTCGATGTTCAAAGACGCACCGAATCGCCTTACGACGCGGTATTTCGCAACATCTTGAAGTTTTCCGATTTCAAAGAAACGCTCGCTTCCCTGCGCCGTCTGGAAAACCTGCGAAAGAAATTTCTCGCCGAAAACGACCGCGAAGGTCTGCGTCTGATGCGCGAAATCGCCGTCAAAGGCAAAAGTCGCGCTCAGATGATCGCCAAAAATGAAAAAGTCTCGCCCGAAAAACGCGCCGAAAAAGCCGAAATCGCCGAATGGTTTACGATTTGGCTGCAAAACCCGGAGGTTTTTGAAAATTGGATAACGCTCCGGCGAAATTCAGCCGATTTCAAGATTCGTTTTGCGGAAAAATAATCGTTCGGAATTTACTTTTCTTTCGACGAAAGTTTAGTTCAAAAATATATTTCATAGCTCTCTTTTCTCTTTGCAAACAGTTAATAAGTTACTTTACAGATTTTCAGGATAGCGATAGCATATAAATATCAAAACTACACAATCTGTTTTGAAAAGCAGACTTCCCTTAAAGAAATTCGGTTAAAAAAGTTTTAAGAGTGGTGAATTTTACTATTTACGCTTTCCGATTTACTATACTTCTCAATCAATTATGAGCAAATACCGCAAAATTGTCTGGAATGAAGGAATGCTTTTAACGCCGCATCATTTTCAGCAATGGGATAATTATTACGAAGATTTGGTTAATTCGCGCGTTCGTTCGGTGTTGCCGTTTGAATACGGTGTGCTTGACTTGCAAATCAACCGCGAAGCCATCGCTAACGGCAATTTTCAGTTGACGAATTGCCACGCCGTTCTGCCGGACGGTTTGCTGATAAATGTTCCCGATACGGAATCGGTTCCCGATCTGCGTCCGGTCGGCAATCACTTTTCGCCGGAAGCCGAAAAGCTCGGCGTTCATCTGGCGATTCCGGCGAAGAAATTCGGCGAGGCGAATTTTCAGGCGAACGGCGCGAAAGCCGGCGGCAATCTGCGGTTTTTGCAGGAAGGTGCGCTCGTCAAAGACGAAACCAGCGGCACGAACGAACAGCCTTTGGCGTTGGCGAAAAGCAATCTGCGAATCATTTTCGACGACGAACTGCGCGACGGTTTCACGTCTGTGAAAATCGCCGAACTCCAACGCACACCGACCGGACAATTAAAAATCTCCGACGATTTTATTCCGGCGACTTTGAAAACCGGCTCCTCGCAGTGGCTCGTCAATATGCTGCGGCAGATGGTCGAGATTTTGAACACCAAAAGCGGCTCGCTCGGCGAACAGCGCAGACAGCGCAACGCTTCCTTAGCGGATTTCACGACTTCGGAAGTAGCGATTTTTTGGCTGCTGCACACGATCAATACTTCGATTCCGATGATGGCGCATTTTTTTCGCTCGCCGCTGCTTCATCCTGAAAGACTTTATATCGAAATGGCGAAACTCGTCGGACAATTGATGACGTTTTCCATCGAACATAATCCGCGCGACATCGTAAAATACGATCACGACGATTTGTATTTTACGTTTTATAATCTGTCGTCTATTTTGAAAGAACTACTGGAAACCGTAATTCCGAGCCGCTGCGTTCCGATTCCGCTGGAAAAAACCCGCGATACTTTATACGTCGGGCGCGTCGAAGACGAGCGTTTGCTCAAAGAAGCCGGATTTTATCTCGCGGTTCGCGCTCAGATGCCCGAATCGAAACTGATCGAAGGCGTGCCGCGCGTCATCAAAATCGCTTCGCGTGATGTTATTGATACGGTCATCGGTTCGGCTCTGCCGGGCGTAGTTTTAACGCACGCCAATCCGCCGCCCGCGCCGATTCCCGCCCGCGTCGGTTTTCGATACTTTATGCTCGACACCATCGGTCCGTATTGGAACGGCATCAAAGGCTCGAAAGTCATCGCCGTTTATGTGCCGGACGAAATTCCCGATGAAAAATTGGAAATGTATGCGGTGAAACCTTAATTTGAAGTATGAATGGGATTTTTCTCAAAATACGGGGGTAATTTATGGCTTTTATCAAAAATGGAGTAGGAAACGGAGGAAAGAGCGACATTGAGGACGTAAAGATTATTCAATGGATGCTTATTCGAGCGCAAACGAATTACGGTTTACGACTTTTTTCCAAAGAATACAAAATATCGGAAGATGGCATCATTAATGCTGTCTTATGCGAGGCAATCAGGGATATTGTAATAATATATCCGAATAAGACATTGACTAAAAATATTGAATCTTCCTCTCTAGTTTATGATATTTCGACATCTCAAAAGCCTATTATCTTTCCTGACGATGTAAGTTACAACTTCTTGCTAAGTTGCACGATCAAGCCGGTATGCACTATTTGTGTTGACAATATTTTTGTAAGAGTTGATTTTTATGACGATCCGCTTGTTCGACAAGCAATGAGCGGAAGAATTAATTTTCAAACATTCAAACACGCTGTCGAAACAAAGGACGGAATAATGGAGTGCGAAGCATTAACGAAAGAAGGAATTGAGGCTAAAGAGAAATTAAATGACCCGCGAGTTCGCGCATTCTTGGATACGATTGCTTTTGCCGAAGGAGATACAAATTACACTACGGCTTTCGGAAGCACTTTGAAAAGTCCCAAAATAATTGAAGATTTAGCGGCTCATCCAAACACGGCAACAGGCGGCAGTTCGGCGGCAGGTCGTTACCAATTCAAATCAGATACCTGGAATGAGGCAAAAACAAAACTAGGATTGACTGATTTTACACCGAATTCACAAGATATTGCCTCTGTATACAAAATGAAAACAAGAGGAGTATTAAACGCCTTATTTGCCGATAATTTTCCTTCGGCAGTCGAATCGGGTTCAGCGGAATGGGCAAGCCTGCCTTTCAAAGATGGAAAAAGTCGTTATGCTTTCAAGGGAGCGTCTCAGCCGGTAAAAAACATTGGCGCAATTGCAGGAAGTATTTGAAAGTGCTTTGCGTAAATACAATTCTCAAAAGAAGTGAGGTTTACAAAATGAGCAAAATATTTTTATTGTCCCTTGGAATGATTTTTTAATTGCTGTAGATTCCTGTCAAAATGTAGATACGGCTTCTATAAAAACTGTCAATAAATCAAGCGAACACGAAATATTAAAAGAAATTCGTTTAAAGGAGACTTCTGCGAACAAAAAAACGGATGTAAAAAGTGAATTTATCTGCACTGGTCAGGAAATGTCGAAAATTTGGCAGGTGATCTGGAAAGACAAATTCGTTAGAGAATTTTTCGATGAAGAGGTAGCTGATGGAAACTGTGCCGAATACCTCGCAGTCGTTAAGCGGACTGACTTAAATCACGACGGAATAGATGAGTTATTCGTTGAAGGAAAAGGCAAAATTAGTGCGGCTTCGACAACACCAATTTGGGTAATGCAAAAACAGGGTGATGAATACAAATCTCTTTTGAGGGAGCAAGGAGAACTTTATCAAGTCAGAAAAACCCGAACCAATGGTTATGAAGATTTGTTTTTTCCTTCGAGACGCAGCGTTGCTTCGACTTTTCTAACAATCTACAAATTCCGAGACGGCAAATATCAATCTGCTGGCTGCCGAGTTGAATTTTACAACGCGCTAAAAAAAGCAGAAAACTGTTTGAATGTCGAGACGAGAAAGCGATAGAAAAGTTTGAAAACTCGTTCTCCGAAAATTGATTTCGGCTTCCGATACTTTATGCTCGATACCATCGGTCCGTATTGGAACGGCATCAAAGGCTCGAAAGTCATCGCCGTTTATGTGCCGGACGAGATTCCTGACGAAAAATTGGAAATGTATGCAGTGAAACCTTAATCAGAAATTTGTAGAAGGGGAAAGTTTATGAATTTTCACGTCGAAAAGAATGGAAGCAAGCGTCCCGCGAGAAGCGGTAAATTTTACTTTCAGGTGGATGTCGGACCAAACCCGATGATTTTTGAGAATTATATGAGGCGGGTGTTCGCCGGAGTCGGACTGCGGGGTGAATCCATAAAAGCCTTCGGCAACTTTATCGGACAGCCTTTTTTTTACGATATGGTGAGCAATGCAAAAAGTAATGCGGCGGTCGCCGATGCAGTGCTGAATCCGAAAGGGCATATAATAAAAGTAACCGTCGGCGTTTCAGCTTCTGTTTCAGCTTCTATAGTGGAAAAACTGCGGCGTTTCGGCATCAACCTCTTAGTAAACAATAAAGGCGTAGCGACATTTCACGGTTACGCTCCAACCCACAAAAAGAAAGTCGAGAGGTATCAGAACTTTACGCCCGCGCCCGAAAAGTCGGTTTCGCAATGGACGACGGTTGAAAAACTCGATTCGGTAATTAGACGCGCCGCGCTTTTGCTGCCGGAAGAAGTCGGAAATCAATTGCTCGGATTACTAAGTCCGGTAGCTTTAGCGGCAATGACGGTCGTTCTAATAATTTGGATTGGCGGTCATTTTTTCGTCGCCAGCGAAATTGCCGATGTTGCTTTGTTAATCGTCGGCGGAATATTCCTCGGAGTCGCCGCGTTTCAGGCAGGCGGACTTTTGGCTAACTTCGCCATTAAATGCGTGGACGGCAGAACGGAAAAAGATTTGGACGAATCAGACCAACATCTTGCAGAAGCAATTGCGCTAATCGGCGTTCAGACAGTGATAGCGTTACTTCTGGCAAAAGCACCAAAGGTTTTTAGAGAATCTAAAATTACAATGAACAAGTCAGCACCTGTTTTGAACATTAAAACAATGCCTCCGCTTCCCAGAACTCCCGGAAAATTGTTTTATAAACCTAAACTTCAGAGTTTCAAGGGAGGCTATCCCGGAGAAGGAGTTACTTTTAGGTCAGGCGATTCATTTTATTCTACTCTTGGTGCAGAAGATATTGTCGCCGCAGCGCGCATTCACGAAAAAGTTCATCAATTTCTCACTCCCAAATTACAGATTCTTCGTGAGTTTAGAGTAGTTCTAAAGTCAAACAGTTACTCGAAGTCTTATGTCTTGAGATATTTGGAAGAAGCGTTAGCACAAACAGTAGCGGAAATTAGTGTTTATGGAATTGGAAAGCAACAGATATTAAACGGAATTTCTTTTCCTGTGAAGAATGGTTATGTAACAGTCACAAAAATGAGTATTAAAGCAACAGGTGTGTTACTTGGACCAATAAATGTTGGTGGAACAATTTATAAAGTTTACTTTAATTACTCTAAGCCAGATGATAGTGATTGGGAAGAAATGAAGTGATGGGTTTGTCTGGTTAAAATAAAATTAAACAGTTTTCTGATTTTAGCAAGAAATGTCTAATAAAAACGAATTTGTAGAAGACAAAAAGGTTGATATGGCTTTAGGGAAAACAACCGTAAATCAGATATTTGAAACTGCCCGTAGATACGGTAAAGAAAATGAATGGGAGGGCAAACCGAAAAGTATCAATTTGTGGCAAAAAAGTAATTCGAGTTCCTTCTTTTGGACAGTTCAATTTGCACTTGATCCTGAGCTTGATGATTGGGAATATGAGTATGCGATTGGCAGTTTGGGACAGATCATTATTGACGACGAAACGGGAAAAGTACTAGAAACACAAGGCAATCAAGAAGATTGGTAAATAAATGGGACTCGCTAAGAAAATATCTAAATTCATCAATGACAACTTAAAAGAGCGTGATTTGAAATCGTTGGCGAGATTGTCGGAAGAAGACGTAATGTTCATAGCTAAGTTATATGGCGAAGAGCAAGGATGGCTTCCTGAGTTGACTCCAAAGCAGCCATATTTAGAGAAAGAGTGGAATAAATTGTGCTGGACGGTTTATTTTGATGTAGTTGAAGAAAATCACCAGTTTTCCAGAGGCGGAAATATATTTATTGTGATTGACGATCAAACCAGCAAAGTAATCAGGAAATGCGTCCAAACCAAGTGATTATTCAATATCTTTTCAAAGGATTATACATAATCTAAGTTTCTCCCTATGTTATTAAATAACTTTAAATATTTTTTAAGAAAGCCGGAATGGTAGAAGTATTCAGGTTTGTTTACTATAACCTGATTAGAACAGGGTCTTATCTGAAAGCAACAGCTAAATTATCGGAAGAAGAGGTTGCCGAAACCGCTCGAAAATACGCGGAAAGCATCGGATATGTTTGTAATAACAATCTTACGCAGCAAAGACCGCAATTGACACATACAAAGGAAAAATTCATTTGGGATGTTTTTTTCTCGCCCAGCGATAACGGAATTCCTTTCATCGGCGGCGGACATCTTCGTCTTTTGACAGATGACGAAACTGGAGAAGTGGTTAAGCAGTTTGTCGGAACTCGTTGATAATTTATAGAAAAAGAATTTGAAAGATTATGGCAGAAACACAGAATGTTAAAAGAAGTCATCAGCAAATAGTCGGGTTAGTAATGGCTTTAGTTTGCCTGATTTTAACCGTTCTGGTCTGGCGCACGGCTTTGGCAGAAGGTTATTTTCACTCGTCTGCTGCCGTGATTTTTCCCACTTTTTGTGTTCTCGGTCTTGGAATAATGGTTTTTCCCGATTCTAAAACTGAACGAGTTTCTCGCGGCGAGGATATTTCGCAGATGGAGGGTCGAGAATTAATCACAGCGCGTTGGTGGATGGTGATAATTGTCAGTTTGACATTTGGTTTCGGTAACTTTCTCCTGCTTAAATTTTTGTAACCGAAGACTGACGCTTTCACATTTTTGAGATTTTGATTGACCGATAATCAGGGTCAGCGAAAATGGCTGAAATATTTACGAGCAACACACATATATAATTACAGAGAATTGACGAATATGAGTGAACGAACGACTAAGAATGATTTAACAGCTTTCGCCGGACCGGTTTTCGATTTGATTTTGCGAATCAAAGCCGGAATCGTTACGCCGTCTAATGATTTGCGTCCGAAAGTCGCCGCGCTTTTAACGGATTTTGAAAAACGCGCCGAGCGTTATCGGTTTAATCATAAGATAATTCAGGTTTCCAAATTCGCGCTCGCTTCGTTTTTCGACGAGACGATTTTAACCAATAATTTTCCCCTTAAAGACGAGTGGGAAAAAAATCCGCTCCAACTCGAATACTTCGGCGAACAACTGGCGGGAAACAAGTTTTTCGACAAACTTTCTTCGATGCTCAAACAGGTCGAGCAGACGGCGGACGCGGTGGAGATTTACTATTATTGTATGCTTTTGGGTTTCAAAGGCAGATACGCGGTTTACGAACAGGACAGGTTGCTGGCGATTATGCAGCAGACGGCGAACGCGCTGGTGAAAGTCGGGAAAATCAAGCCGACCGAGCTTTCTCCGCACTGGCTGGCGAACGATCAGCCGAAGCCGCCGGAGAAAAGAGGAATGCCGGTTTGGGCAAAAATCAGCGCGGCAAGCGGTCTTGGTTTAGCGTTAATTATTTATCTGGTGATGTTTTTGATGTCGTCGAAATTTATCAACGAGACGATGGAAAAACTGGTGATGTAACTGCCGAACTTTGATTCAGAGAATTTCGCGTTGATTTTTGTTATTCTCCAATCGTTAAAAAAAACAATTTATGAACTCGTGGCATATTCAGCAGCTTAAGTTTGCGTTTGGAATCGGCGGTTTTATGTCTTTCTACGGCATTGTCGGGTTGATTGTCGTGATGCTTCCGCCGGGAACCGCTTCGTATAATCAAAAAATCGTCGTCATCGCGCTGGTGGTTTTGACGATGCCGCTCGCTCTCATCACCGGCTACGTCGTCAATCGCCGCAGCAAGAAAAAAGCGGCGAAAGCCGCCGCCGAAGCCGAAGCCAAAGACGGCGAAAAAGTCGTTGACGAAAAAGCCGCCAAAGTCGTCGCGCCGGTCGGCGATTTCACCGACATTAACAACAGCACCGAAGAAGTCGTGCAATTTTTGAAAACCTCGAATCTCGGCGAAACGGGCAAAGATGCCGTTTACTCCCTGCCCTGGTATCTGGTCGCCGGTGTGCCGAAAGCCGGGAAATCTTCGCTCGTGATGGGTTCCAATCTGAACTTTCAAAATCTGCCGAGCCAGCGGCAATCCGAACAAAAATTCGTTCGTTCAACCCAAAGTATTGATTGGCGCGTAACGAGCGACGCGGTTTTCGTGGACACGGCGGGACGCTATCAAGCCGAAGAAGCGGGCGCGGAAGAATGGGCGGGATTGATTGAAAACATCAAAAAGTATCGCAAAAACCGTCCGCTCGACGGATTTTTGCTGGTCGCCAACGCGGAAAGAATTTTGAATTCGAGCGAAGAGGAAGTCGAGCAGATGGCGAAGGTTCTGCGAACGCGGCTTGACGACGTGATGACGCGGACGAAAGTTCGTTTTCCCGTTTATTTGATTTTCACGAACGCCGATTCGATTGAAGGTTTCCGCGATTCGTTTTCGACTTCCAAAAACGAAGCGAAAAATCTCGTCTGGGGCGCGACGATCCCGATTGAGAAATCGGAGAACGCGCAGACTTTGTTCGACGGCGAGTATGAAATTCTGCACGATTCTTTAATGAATCGTCGTCTGATGCGGCTTTCCGCCCCGTTTCCGCCGGTGCGACAGCTTCGGATTTTCAATTTTCCGCTGCATTTCGGTTCGGCGCGGCGCAAAATCGGCGCGTTCACGGCAACGCTCTTTCGCCCGAATCCGTTCAGCGAAAGTCCGTTTCTGCGCGGTTTTTACTTTACCGCCGCGCCCGTCGCCCGCCCGCAGATGCCGCAGGGCGGGAAGACGATGCCGCCGAACCAGCCGCAAATCATCGGCAGCACTTATTTTACCGAGCGTTTGTTCCGCGATGTCATTCTGCGCGATAAAGATTTGGTTCGCACGATGCAGGAACAGAAACAGCGTCCGCCGATTCTCGGCTGGATTCTGACGAGTTTAGGCGCGCTGTTGGTTTTGAGCATCCTGACTTTAGCCGGAGTTTCGCTTTATAACAACTACCGGATGCTCGACGAAGCCACCGTGCGCGGCGAAGAAGTTTTGAATATCGTCAAAGCCGATGCCGGAAACAGTCCGCTCGGAAAAAATCCCGATCAGGCAAAGCGTGAGATCAAGGCGACCGAAGATTTGCGCGAAACGATGGCGAAGCTCGACGAATACAATCGCGGCGGTGCGCCGTTTTATATGGGTCTCGGACTTTATTCGGGCGACAAGGTTTATCGAGAAAACCTTCTGCCGATTTACTTCAATGTGATCGAGCAGCGATTCAAAGCACCGACCGTCGCGCGGGTTCAGAACGAATTGAAAAAATTCGCCGCCGCTCCCGCAGTAACCAGTCCGAATCAATTGAGTTCGCAGGAAGAAGAAAACTTGGGCAAAAACTACGATCTGCTCAAGGCTTACCTGATGCTTTCAAAAGATTATCGAGACAAAGCCAACGCCGCCGACATCTCGAATGCCTTTAAGGATTATTGGGTCAGCGAATCGAAACTACCGGCGGATGAAGGGCTGGTCGCGCAGCAGCAGCTCGAGTTTTGGGCGAAACAGGTTGACCGCGAACCGACCGCCGCCGATAAATCGAACGGTTTCCCGCGCATCGCTCTGGATCAAAACTTGGTCAAAGCCGTCCGCGAAAAATTAAAAGCCTTTCCGCCGGTTTCGCGTTACTATAAAAGCAAAGTCGCCGAAATTTCCAAAGAAATTGACGAAAAGTTCGGACCGGTAAACGTCGAAAACATTATCAGGAACGGTGGCGGGAACAGCGGTTACATCGAGGGAAACTACGTCGTTCCGGGAGCTTACACGCTCGAAGGTCGCAAGTTGATGAAAATAGCGATCAGCGAAGCCCCGACGAAGTTGGGAGTTGACGATTGGGTTCTGGGCGAGCAGGGCAAAGCCGCCATCGCGCAGTCAACCGATGTCGGCAAACTCGAAGAGTTTTATATGCGCGATTACGCCCAACACTGGCGCAATCTTGTGAAAGGCGTGAACGTCAAACCGTATGAAAAAGATACGGCGAAGGTGGCTTTGCAGGAATTTTCGACGGGCGGTTCACCGATGAAAATTTTGGCGACGCAAATCGCTCTGAATACGAATTTCTCCGCCAAACCCGTTACCGCCGGCTGGTGGGATTGGATCACGAGTTTTTTTAGCAAAAAACCAGCCGCCAACACGGGCGGCAATACGGAAGTGGAAAAAGCCTTCCAGCCGTTGTTCGTGTTCGTCGGCGACGGAACTAAAGCAAACGCGCCGATTGACCAATATCAAAACGAACTCGGCAAAGTATCGGCTCCTTTCGGCGAATTTTCGGTTGTCAAAATCAATGATATTTCACTGGCTTTGGCGAAAGACGACGATAAAAAGTTCCCCGAACTGCGGGAAGCGAACAAGAAACTTGCGACACTTCTCGGCGGTTTCAATTCGACACCGACCGGGCAGGATATAGCGACGCTTTTGAGAAAACCGCTGGATAATCTAAATGTTTTGCTCGGTGTTAGAGGGCAGGAGGAAATTGAAAAAGCCTGGAAGGAACAGCTTCTGCCGCAAGCCAGGGAACTCGAAAAAGGTTTCCCGTTTGAAGACGCGGCGAACGAGGCGGACATCAACAAACTGACGGCTTATCTGAATCCGGTGAACGGAACTTTCTCGAAGTTTTACGACGAGCAGTTGAAGAAAAATTTCGACGGCAATCCCGGACAATTAAAGTTGAAGGAAACCGGCACAACCAAATTCAGCGACGAGTTCGTCGTTTATCTGAATAAGGTTCTGCAATTGCGCGATACGCTTTATCAGAAAAACGCCGCGCCGGGTTTTGAATACGAATTCAAACTTTTGCCGGTCGCCGATTCGCTGATCGAAGTAACGATTGACGGGCAGAAAATCACTTCCGAAGGCACGGGCGCGGCGAAATTCAAGTTTCCGGGTTCCGGCGCGGATACCGGCGTGTTGATGAGTTTCGCCTCGACCGGCGGCACGGCTTCGACTTCGGGCAATCCTCTGCCGACGACGGCTCCGGCGACGAACGCGAACACGGCGGCGGTCAATACGAATACGGCGGCGAAACCAGTTGCCGCTCCGCCGACTAACAGCGCGAAACCAGCGGGCGATTCGTCAAGCACGACGATCAAGCGTCCGGGAACGTGGGGATTATTCAAGTTTTTCTACGAAGGCAGTCCGCAAAAATCGCCGACCGGAGAATACGCTCTGACTTACAAACTCGGCGGCAAAACCGTAGCGGCGGCGATTACACCGAGCGGCGGCGATTTGTTCGACAAAGACTTGTTCCGCACGATGCGCGCACCGGATAAGTTTTTGAAATAGAAATTCTATTGAAATCGGTTGTTCACCGCCGCTGATAAACTCGACCGAATAAATTTATCAGCGGCACTCTTAAACGGCGTAACGGTTTGTTTGACATTGAGAAACGAATCTGTAAAGCGAAAAACTTTAATCCAAATATATGAACGAAGCGAAAACACAACTCGATGCGGGCGATTTGAAGGGCGCACTGGAAGCGGCTTTGAACATCGTCAAAAAAAGTCCGACGGATGTCCCGGCGCGAACTTTTCTTTTTGAACTTTCCTGTTTTACCGGCGATTGGGAGCGCGCCGAAAAACAGCTTGATGTCATCGGGCATCAGGACAACAATGCGATGATCGGCTCGCTGATTTTCCGGCAGAATTTTCACGCCGAACGCAGTCGTCTGCGGCTTTTTTCCGACAGCCAGAAGCCGGAATTCATAATGCCGCCGCCCGATTACGTGATCGGTCTGCTGACGGCGAACAATCGTCTGCGCGAAGGAAACGCGGCGGAAGCACGAAAAATTCTCGACCAAATCGAAGAACAGCGTCCGGCGTTCGCCTGTAAAATCAACGGTGTCGAAGCCGAAGATTTCCGCGATTATAACGATTTGACGAGCTGCGTTTTTGAAGTTATCGTCAAGGACACATACGTTTGGCTACCGATGGAACAAGTCGAGAAAATCGAGTTCATCGCCCCGAAGTCCCTGCGCGATTTGTTCTGGATTCAGGCGAAAGTCGAAACCGTCAACGGCACGAACGGCGAGATGTTCTTCCCTTCGCTTTATGCCAATTCGTTCAAAAGCGACAACGACCAGGTGCGGCTCGGCAGAATGACCGATTGGAAAGATGCGGGCGAGGAAGTTTACATCGGCGAAGGAATGCGGATGTTCTGGTCGGAAGGCAAAGACAAGCCGATTTTGGAGTTGAACGAAATCGAATTTATTCACGCGGAAGAAACAGAGGAAATCGAAGCGGTTAGAAGCGATTCCGGTAACGAATCATAAACAGCGGACGGTTGAAACGGATTAAAACAACCCGCTCGACAGACGCATATAATTTCAGACGATTTAAGGAGATTTTTCGATGGCAGAGATTGAATCGGTTCCGCCGATATTAAATTTTGAAGCGTTGATGCAGCCGATTTCCGAAGACAAACCTTCGGGCGAAAGCCAGCAGTATTCCGGGCTTTACGATGAAATCCGCGAATCGCGCCGGGCGGATGAAAATTTGTCGCAGGGGCAATGGCAAACCGAATTGAAAATCGCCGATTTCCGGCAGGTTATCAAGTTGGCGGCTCCCGCGCTCGAAACGCAAACCAAGGATTTACAAATCGCCGCGTGGCTCTCCGAATCGCTGGTTAAAGAACACGGTTTCACGGGCTTACGCGACAGTCTGAAGATGCTCAACGGTTTGCAGGAGAACTTTTGGGAGACGATGTTTCCCGAAATTGACGAAGGCGATATGGAAGGTCGCGCCAACGCACTCGAATGGATGGACGGGCAAGCCGCTTTTGCGGTTAAGGAAGCCAAAGTTACCGGCGGCGCGAGTTACAGTTTTTTTGATTACGAGGACTCGAAAAAATTTGACATTCCTGAAAACATTGATACTCTTGATTCAACCGACCAGCAGAAGTATCGAGAATTGTCCGCGCAAGCCGAAAAGGAAAATCGCGTTACCGCCGACAAATGGCGAAAAGCGAAAGCCGCTTCGCGCCGCGCTTTTTACGAACAGCTTCAATTTAACCTCGACGAATGTTTCGCCGAACACAAAGAGTTCAACCGCGTTATCGAGGAAAAATTCGACCGTAACCAAATGCCCGGAACGAGCCAGTTGAAAAAGGCTCTCGACGAAATCCAAACGCTGGTCAAAAGGCTGCTTGAAGACAAACGCGCCGAAGAACCCGATGAAGCCGACGCAGCACCGGCGGAAACGGAACAAGGCGAAGAAGGAGCAGCGAGTGTTGCGGCGGGCGGAAAAACGGTAACGGTCGCCGCCGGAGCGATTCAAAACCGCAAAGACGCGCTGAAACGGCTTGCCGAACTCGCCGAATACTTTCGTAAAACCGAGCCGCATTCGCCGCTTTCTTACTTGATTCAACGCGCTGTCAAATGGGGCGAAATGCCTCTGGAATCGTGGCTTCAGGACGTTATTAAAGACGAATCGGTGCTTTTCCAACTTCGTCAAACACTCGGATTCAACACCAATACCGCGAGTCCGACCGGCGGGGCGGGCGCGGTTGATACGTCCGGCGTGGTCGTCTATGAATAAAAGGATATTTTCCCAAAATATAACCCAAGCTAAATAATAAAGGAGATAAAAATGCCAACAAAAGAAAGTCTGCAACATAAACTCGACCGTGTGCGACCGCCGCGCGTCCAAATCACCTACGATGTGGAGGTCGGCGGTGCGATTGAATTGAAGGAATTGCCTTTTGTCGTCGGGGTTTTGGGCGATTTTACCGGCAAGCCGGAAGAACCGCTGCCCGCGCTGAAAAACCGTAAGTTCGTCGAGATTGACCCGGATAATTTCAATCAGGTAATGGCTGGAATGAAGCCGCGCCTGACCTTTTCGACGGAAAATAAATTACAGGACGACGGCAGCAAAATGGGCGTTGAACTGAAATTCAACAGCATCGAAGATTTCGAGCCGGATCAAATCGTCCAACAGGTTGACCCGCTTCGCAAACTCGTCGAAGCGCGGCAGAAACTCTCCGATTTGCGCTCGAAAATGGACGGCAACGACAAACTGGAAGCGATGCTGAATGACGTCATCTCAAGTGCCGATAAACAAAAAGAATTGAGTGAAGCACTCGGTTTGGACGCAGCAGGAAAGGAGGAATAAATTTATGGCGGAAAAAGCACAACAACAAGAAGCCCAGGTTCAGGAACAAACGAAGGAAGTCGGCTTGCTCGACCAAATTTTGACCGAGGGCAGAATGGCGCGGGATGATTTTCAAAAGGAACGCGCCAAAGATATGATCGGCGAATTCGTCGGTCAGGTGATGTCGGGAACATTAACCTTGTCCAAAAATATGGACGTGGCAATCAACTCGCGCATCGCAGAAATTGACCGTTTGATTACGGCGCAGATGAATGAAATTATGCACAACGAGGAATTCCAGAAATTGGAAGGTTCGTGGCGCGGGCTTCATCATCTCGTCAAAAACTCTCTGACTGGGACGCAGTTGAAAATTCGCGTGATGTCGGTCACGAAAAAAGATTTGCTGAAAGATTTTGAACGCGCTTTGGAGTTCGACCAATCGGCGTTGTTCAAAAAAATCTACGAAGAAGAATACGGCACATACGGAGGCGCGCCTTACGGAGCGTTGATCGGCGATTACGAATTCGGCAATCATCCGCAGGATATGGCACTGCTCGAAAGTATGTCGCAGGTCGCCGCCGCCGCCCACGCGCCGTTTTTGAGCGCGGCTTCGTCGGAGCTTTTCGGTTGGGATACTTTCTCGGAAATGAACGAAGTCCGCGATGTTTCAAAAATCTTCGACCGCACGGAATACGCTAAATGGCGCAGTTTCCGTGAATCCGAAGATTCGCGCTACGTCGGGCTGACCCTGCCGCACGTGCTTGGGCGCGAGCCTTACGGCGCGGCGACTCGTCCGACCGAAACCTTTAATTTTGAAGAAGATGTTGACGGCACGGATCACAAAAAATATTTGTGGAGCAACGCCGCTTACGCGCTCGGCACAAGATTGACCGAAGCGTTTTCGATGCACGGCTGGTGCGTCGCCATTCGCGGTGTCGAAGGCGGCGGACTGGTTCAAGGACTGCCGACGCATACTTTTGAAACCGACGAAGGCGAAGTCGCAATGAAATGCCCGACCGAAGTGGCGATCACCGACCGCCGCGAAAAAGAATTCGCCGACAATGGATTTATTCCGCTCGTCCACTGCAAAGGTTCGGATTACGCGGCGTTTTTCGCTACGCAGTCGGCAAACAAAGCGAAAAAATATGACACCGATGATGCCAACGCCAACGCGCGTCTGTCGTCGCAGTTGCAGTATATTTTCGCCGTTTCGCGTTTCGCACATTATTTGAAATCAATGATGCGCGACAAAATCGGCTCGTTTATGTCCAGACAGGAAGCGCAAATCTTTTTGAACCGCTGGATCAGCGGTTACGTTTTGGAAAACGATGTCGCACCGGCGGCGCAGAAAGCGAAATATCCTTTGCGTGAAGCGCGGATTGATGTCGCGGAAGTTCCGGGCAAACCGGGCGCATACCGCGCCGTCGCGTTTCTGCGACCGCATTTCCAGCTCGACGAGCTTTCCGTGTCCTTGCGTCTGGTCGCTAATTTGCCGCCGCCGGCTGGCAAATAAAGGGTGCGAAAAAAAATTGCGATTTTTTTTAGAAAGTTTCGCAAAAGAATGTTTTCGCCTCGTCTTCAATACATAGCGCGAGTAGCGAAACTCGTAAAAGAGAGGCGAAAAGTTAAAATTTACTCGTTTTGCTATGAAGCGAAACTAAAATCATACAGATAGAATTCTGCGAAGGAGAACATTAAAATTATGGCTAATGCTGATTATTACTTAAAAATCGATACTATCGAAGGCGAATCCGAAGCGGTCGGATTTGAAAAACAAATGCAAATCGAATCGTGGTCGTTCGGAGCCAGCAACTCAGGTTCATCCGGTGTCGGAACCGGAGCCGGAACCGGAAAAGTTTCGCTCCAAGACTTTCACTTCGTCATTCAAAACGGTAAAGCGAGCGTTCAGCTTTTCTTGGCGACCTGCAAAGGCAACCACATTCCGCAGGCTGTGTTAAGCTGCCGCAAAACGGGCGGCGACGGAACGCCCTATACTTACTACAAAGTTACGTTCCAAGACCTTGTTATCTCCAGTTTCAACACCGGCGGCAGCAATGGCAGCGGCGCACTTCCGATGGAATCGGTTTCCTTCAACTTTACTAAAATTACGCACGAGTATTCGCAGCAGAAGGCGGACGGAACTGTCGCATTGACCAACACGGTCAGCTACGACATCAAGAAAGTTCAGGGCGACGGTGCTTAATTCCAACTTTTCTTACAACATCCTTTGTCTGTCGTTTTACCAAAAACGACAGACATTTTTTTGTTCGCCGATCTAGTGTCGCAGATTTCCTTTGTGTTTCCAGCGATTGTGTGGTTTATTTCTTCTAATGGCACGAACCGATAACGAAATCAGAATTACTCCTTCAGTCTTTGATCGTTTGCTCGACTATGAGCCGACGGCATCGCAGGAAGCGGCGAAGTCGCGCTCGAAATCACTGCGCGAATTGAAGCAATCGGTGCGGCGCGATCTGGAATGGCTTTTGAATACGCGCTGTTACCCGGAGGATGTTAACGACGGACTCGAAGAAGTGCTGAAATCGGTGGTTTTTTTCGGTCTTCCCGATTTTACCGGCGTGAGCGCGAAAAGTCATATCGAGCAAAAAAAGCTGACGCAGGCGGTCGAAACGGCGATCAAGTATTTCGAGCCGCGCTTTTTGGATTTGAAGGTTAGGCTCGAACCGATTGATAATGTTGAGCGCGTTTTGAGATTTCGCATCGAAGCCAATCTCGACATTGATCCGACACCTGAGCCGGTCGCTTTCGATACGGTTTTGCAGCTCGGCAGCGGGGAGTTTGCCGTCAAGGAGAAATAAGCTCGAAACTGATTGTTAAATGATTGAGACGGCTTATCAACAGCCGCTTTTTTTATCTGCGAAATTGATTTATAATTATCGCTCTCAAATTATTCTTTGGCTAAACTGAAAAATGCGTGACGAACTTTTAGGCTACTACGAGCGAGAACTTATTTTCCTGCGCCGGATGGGAGCGGAGTTTGCCCGCAAATATCCGAAAATTGCGGCGCGTCTGCTCCTTGAAGACGAAAAGGCCGAAGATCCGCACGTCGAGCGAATGATCGAAGCGTTCGCTTTTTTGAGCGGGCGTGTGTCCTTAAAACTCGACGACGAACTGCCCGAAATCACCGAATCTTTCATCAATGTTCTTTATCCGCATTATCTCGCGCCGATTCCTTCGATGGCGATTGCCCAGTTCACTTTCGGCACACCGAACGACAAACTAACCGCCGTCCAAAAACTTCCCAAAGAATCAAGGCTTTATTCGCGTCCGGTTGACGGAACGCCGTGTCGTTTTCAGACGAATTACGATGTGCAGCTTGCGCCGCTCGAACTCGAATCCGCCGCGCTCGAATCGAACGCGCCGAAAGACGCGCGCGGCAAATACGCCGACAGCTACATTCGCCTGAGTATGCGCTGTTACGGCAACTCGAATTTGTCCGAGTTCAAAATGGGCGATACGGACAAGCCGCCCGAATTTTTGCGATTCTATTTAAACGGCGATCCGCAACTCGTTTTTCCGCTTTACGAAATGATTTTCAATCAGGCGGCGGCGGTCGAATTTCGCCCGAAGGATACGCCCATCGGCAACAAAACGCTGATGACGTTCGCCAACATTCAACTGAAAATGCCCGATCCGATTGTGTTGCCCGCGAGCAACATCAGACAAGTCGGCTTCGGCGAAGATGAAGGAATTCTGCCCTACACGAAACGCTCATTTTCCGGCTATCGTCTGCTGACCGAGTATTTTTCGTTTCCATACAAATTTTTATTCTTCGACATTTACGGACTCGACCAAGCCGTAATGGGTAAATTCAGCAGCCATTTCGATATTTTGATTCATTTGAAAGACGTTACGCCGCCGCGCGCGCCGATCACGGCGGACACTTTTCGGATGGGCTGTACGCCGATTGTCAATCTGTTTTCGCGGATGGCTGATCCGGTTTATCTTTCGCAGCAAAAATACGAATATCACATCGTGCCGGACGTTCACCGGCAGATGACCACCGAGATTTATTCGATTGACGAAGTAATCACGACCGATCCGCGAACGAATACTTCACGCCAGTTTTCGCCGTTTTACTCCTTGAAACACGCTTACGGCGAGCAGATGGAAAAGGCTTTCTGGTATGTCAACCGCCGACCTTCGCAGCGTCCCGACGACGACGGCACGGAAATTTATATGTCAATGGTTGATATGAATTTCAATCCGCGAGTTCCCGCCGCCGAAGTCATTAACGTCAAAACGACCTGCACGAATCGAGATTTACCGGCGAAACTTCCCTTCGGCGGGCGCGAAGGCGATTTTGAAGTCGAAGGCACGGCACTGCTTTCAAGAGTTCAGTGTTTGACGAAACCGACAGAAACGATTCGCCCGCCGCAGCGTCGCTCTCTACAGTGGCGTTTAATATCGCACCTGAATTTGAATTATTTGTCTTTGGTCGGCGAGAACGGCACGCCCGAAGCCCTGCAGGAAATCCTACAGCTTTACAATTTCGACGATTCAAATGTAACGCGCAAACAGATTCTCGGAATTACCGATATTTCCAGCCGCAAAGTCGTCCGGCAAATCGGCGGACATATCGGCGGCGGCTTCGTGCGCGGACTGGAAACGACGCTGACTTTTGACGAAACCGAATTCGTCGGCAGCGGAATGTTTTTGTTCGCCTGCGTTCTGGAAAGATTTTTCGGGCTTTACGCTTCCTTGAATTCTTTTAATCAACTCGTTCTTAAAACCGAACAGCGCGAAGAAGTCGTCAAACGCTTTCCGCCGCGCACGGGCGAGCAAGTGCTTTTGTAATGCAAAATTGAAAATTAAAAATGCAAAATTAGGAACACGCCTTTTGCATTTTTAATTTTGCATTTTTAATTGTGAAACAAAAACCCCTTAATCAAAAACTCTTTGACGAACCGTTTCGATTCGAGTTCTTTCAAGCCGTGCGGCTGCTCGAAAAGATATTTCCCGAACAAATCGCCGTCGGACGCGAGGCTTCGATTACGCCGGAAGTCGTCCGTTTTCGCTCACGTCTTGCGCTCGATTTCCCTGCCAGTGAAGTTCACGAATTAAAAGAAACCGACGATCCGAAACTCGACGAACAACGTCTGGAAATGTTCGTCAATTTTATGGGAATGATCGGTGTCAGCGGCGTGATGCCGACACATTACACCGAATTGGCGATGGAGAGAAGACGTTATCAGGACACGACGATGTGGTCTTTTATGGACATCTTCACGCATCGCGCCGTCTCGATGTTTTTTCGGGCGTGGGAAAAATATCGTTTTCCCGTTGCCTACGAGCGCGGACAGGACGATTTTACGGCGTTCCTTTTCGATTTCGTCGGACTCGGAACGCACGGTTTGCGCGGCAGAATGGATTTACCGGACGAATCTTTGCTGCCTTACAGCGGACTGATCGCGCAAAAACCGCATTCGGCAGTTGCGTTGGCGAACATTTTGAGCGATTATTTTGGCGTAAAAGCAAAAATCGAACAGTTTTTCGGTCAATGGTTAGATTTAGACGCGGAAAGCATCACGACCCTCGGACAAGCAAATAGTTTGCTCGGCACGAATGCGATTATCGGAACGCGCATCTGGGAACAGCAGTCGAAATTTCGCGTTCGGCTGGGCGCGTTGGCGTTCAAAGAATTTCAGGACTTTCTGCCGAACGGCGCGGCGCATAAATCGCTCAAATCAATCATTAGTTTTATGACCGGCTTGGAATTGGATTTCGACGTGCAGCTCGTTTTATTGGCAAAGCAAGTTCCCGGCACGATTTTGACGACCCGCGCGAAACGCCGTCCGATGCTCGGCTGGACTTCATTCTTAAAGACCAAACCGTTCAAGCAAAACGACGAACAGGTGATTATTCAAACTTTATAACAAACCGTTACAGTCAGAAAAGGAGAAAAGAACAATGAACGTGAATTTAAAATCTTTAGTCGGAAGATTAAATGAAACTTGTCGCAGCGCGCTCGAAGGAGCCGCCGGATTGTGTCTTTCGCGCACGAATTATGATGTCGAAATCGAGCATATTCTGGCGAAACTGCTCGACGAGGACGATACGGATTTGCATAAAATCTGTCATCATTACGAAGTCAATGTTGACCGCTTATCAAAGGACGTTTCGGTCGCGCTCGACCGCCTGAAAACCGGAAATTCGCGCACGCCCGGATTGTCCGACCGTTTGCCGGATTGGTTTCAAGACGCTTGGCTGCTGGCTTCAGTTGATTTCGGCGCAGCGCGAATTCGCTCCGGTCATCTGCTTTTAGCTTTGCTTTCCAATGACGCGAACGCTCGTCTGTCGCGGGATATTTCAAGGGAATTCAGTCATATTTCGGTCGAATCACTGCAAAAAGATTTGCCCGACATTACCTCCAATTCGGCGGAAGCGCGTGATGCGGTTTCGCTCGGCGAAACCGGCGGCGCGTCGAACGGAACGCCGGTCGCAACCGGCGTTCCGGGCAAAACAAAAGCACTCGACCAATACACCGAAGATTTAACGGCGAAAGCAGCGGCGGGAAAAATTGATCCGATTTTGGGACGCGATTTCGAGATTCGGCAAATTGTGGATATTTTAACGCGCCGTCGCCAAAATAACCCGATTCTGACGGGCGAAGCCGGTGTCGGCAAAACGGCGGTCGTCGAAGGTTTCGCGCTCAGAATTCATCAGGGCGACGTTCCCGACCCGCTAAAAAATGTCGCGGTGCGAACATTGGATTTAGGACTTTTGCAGGCGGGCGCAGGCGTGAAGGGAGAATTTGAAAGTCGTCTGAAATCGGTGATTGACGAAGTAAAATCTTCGCCGCAGCCGATTATTATGTTCATAGACGAAGCGCACACGATGAT
This sequence comes from Pyrinomonadaceae bacterium, assembly GCA_043772175.1. Lineage (GTDB taxonomy): Bacteria > Acidobacteriota > Blastocatellia > Pyrinomonadales > Pyrinomonadaceae. The sequence goes on from JAYVGL010000294.1 coordinate 30,059, forward strand.
CGGCGCAGGCGGCGCAGCGGGACAAAACGACGCGGCTAATTTGTTAAAACCGGCACTTGCTCGCGGCGAACTGCGAACGATTGCCGCCACTACTTGGGCGGAATATAAAAAGTATTTTGAGAAAGACGCGGCGTTAGCCAGACGCTTTCAAGTCGTCAAAGTCGAAGAACCCGACGAAGAAAAAGCTATCGGAATGATGCGCGGACTGCTCGACAAAATGGAAGAGCATCACAACGTCCGCATTCTGGACGAAGCGATTGTCGAATGCGTCAAACTGTCGGCGCGTTACATTACGGGACGACAATTGCCCGACAAATCAGTTTCCGTTCTCGACACGGCGTGCGCGAAAGTCGCCATCGGACAAGGCGCGACTCCGGCTTCGGTCGAAGACGCAACGCGCCGCATTCAACGTCTGACGACTGAAATAAATTCCCTTGAGCGCGAACAAGTTACCGGCGCGTCGCACGAGGAGCGATTGACGGAATTGAACGCCAAGAAAAGCGAAACCGAAGCCGAACTCGCCAAACTTAACGAGCAGTGGACGAAGGAAAAAGATTTGACCGCTCAAATCAAAGCCCTGCGAACCAAGTTGGAAATGTCTCGTCTCGATGGAAAACTTTCGGAAAAATTAAACGGCGACAATCAGCCGTCAACCGATGCCGTGTCAGAAACTTCGACGGATTCAACCCTCAATCAGCCGGAAGTTTTGACGCAAACGGCAACTGCCGAAACAGATGCAACCGTTTCGGGTGAATCTTCCGGCACAGCCGCCGCAACCGCACCGGAAACCGCGCAGCCGCTCGACATTCAGGCGGCGAAAGAGGAATTGAAGCGAGTAACCGCCGAACTGAAAACGGTGCAGGGCGAAAACCCTCTGATGCAGCCGGTCGTCAACGGGCAGTCGGTCGCCGAAGTGATTTCCGGCTGGACGGGAATTCCCATCGGCAAAATGGTCGCCGACGAAATCAACGCGGTTCTGCAACTGCACAACACGCTCGGCGAGCGTGTTTTGGGGCAAAGCCACGCGCTCGAAGCGATTACGCAGCGAATTCGCACCGCTCGCGCCGGTTTGACCGATCCGAAACGTCCGATTGGCGTGTTTCTGCTCGTCGGAACTTCCGGTGTCGGTAAAACTGAGACGGCTTTGGCTTTAGCCGATTCGCTTTACGGCGGCGAGCGCAATCTGATTTCGATCAATATGAGCGAATATCAGGAAGCGCACACGGTTTCGAGCCTCAAAGGTTCGCCTCCGGGCTACGTCGGTTACGGCGAAGGCGGTGTTTTAACCGAAGCCGTCCGCAAAAAACCGTATTCGGTCGTCCTTTTGGATGAAGTCGAAAAAGCGCACCCGGACGTGATGGAATTGTTTTTCCAAGTGTTCGACAAAGGCATTTTGGAAGACGGCGAAGGACGTGAGATTGATTTTAAAAACTGCGTCATTCTGCTGACTTCCAACATCGGCACGGCGACGATTATGAAACTGTGCGCCGACCCGGACACCAAACCCGAACCCGAAGGACTGCTCGAAGCGATTCGCCCGGAACTCGTGCAGGCTTTCAAACCCGCTCTGCTCGGTCGAATGGTGACGGTTCCCTTTTATCCGATTTCGGATGATATTCTGCGGCTGATTATCAAACTTCAGCTCGGCAAAATCAAAAACCGCATTTCCGACAATCACGGAGCGCATTTTACTTACGATGATTCGGTCATTGATGTCGTCGCCAGCCGCTGCACTGATGTTGATTCGGGCGCGAGAAATGTTTACAACATTCTGACCGGAACGCTTCTGCCGGAAATGTCGGGCGAGGTTCTGTCGAGAATGGCGAGCGGCGAAGGCATCAAAACCGTTCACGTTACCGTCGGCGAAGGCGGAAACTTTTCTTACGACATAAAATAACCCGTGTTTGTCTACCCTTCGCATTCGGGCGGATACAGCTTCCCCAATTACTTTTTTCAGCCGTGTGTTTTTTCAATCGGTTCAACGAGCATAACCGGCGTTCGAAATTTAATTTTGAGTTTCAAGATTAAAACACGGCTGAAAAAAGTAGGAATTCAAAAACTTCTAACCATTTGATCCACTCAAAATTTGTTACGAGTGTCTCAGCCAACTGGAATTATTTATTAAATGCCGCAAAAATGCATCTTTTATTAAGTCCTAAGTTACACGGTATCAGAAGCAAATCGGTTTTGCCGACCTGAGATTGCCTGCTTAGGGAGATACCTTTCATCATTGCCGATTTTTCTGAATTCGCTGGCGGCAAAGCGAAAGTAATGTACGAAACAATTTAGAGTCGGCAGGAATAAACATTCGATGCGGTTAATTATGAACGGCATTTGCATTGAGAGGAAAGGAGTAAATAATGGGATTGAGACATTTTAGCGAGAGTGAAATTATTTTATCGAATCAGGATGCGTGGGAGGTTTTGAAATTTTTCTTCGGCGGTAATGCCGGACTTTCTCCGAGAGATTTGAATTTACAGGATAGGGAATTTGCCCAGGCTTTGTTGTTTGAAGCCATTAGAGCGAGCGACAAGATGGATTTCGTAATACCCTTTTTGGATCCTGCCGTAAAACCAATGTCAATTGTTGGTGTTATGATAAATTTAGCAATCAAGGGGTCACAACTCGGCTGGGCGCGGTGGAAACATTCGAGAACCGCAAAGGAACCCAAAATATACAAATCAGTAAAAGAAACGATTGCCCGTAATTGGCGAAGCATTTGGCAGATTCGCGTTCAAACCGGCGATCTGAGCTGGTAGCTTTTCGCCGTCTTTTGATTATTGATTGAGGCATTGAGCTGGCTTATTTAAGGTATATTTCAATCTTGGCAGCTTTCTTCTGATAAAAGCTGCCAAGATTGAAAACATAGCTGTCACTCCGCTCTCGTTCGAGATGGCGAAATAATAATAGGTTTTCAATATACGCATTTGAATCGGTGAAATTTAGATAAAACTTAATCATATATACATTAAAAATTTTTCATCGTCGCAAAATCCCCGATTTTTCTTGTCTAGCATAAAGGCGTAAATGCAACTCGACTTTTTACCTGACTGCGGACTGCATAAACAAATATGACTACGACCCAACAAGACCGTCTGCTGAGTATTTCAACTCCTTTGGGAGAAGATTTTCTATTGATTAACCGCTTGACGGCGACCGAAGAAATTTCGGCACTTTTCGAGTATGAAGTCGAGCTTTTGCACGAAGAAAACGCTTCCGGTTTTGAAGCCACGCCGATAGATGCCAAAAAACTTCTCGGTCAGGCGGTCGGCATCGAAATCAATCAGCGCGACGGAACCAAGCGATTTTTAAGCGGAATGATCACTCATTTTTCACAGGGACACCGCGACGTGCGCTTTTCATATTATTACGCGACGATTGTTCCATACGTCTGGCTATTGACGCAGATCAGCCAGAGCCGGATTTTTCAACATCTCACCGTGCCGGATATTTTGAAAAAGGTTTTCGTCGGATTTGAAGTTTCATACGAGTTGCAAACCGCTTACAAACCGCGAAATTACTGCGTTCAGTATCGTGAGACGAATTTCGATTTCGCTTCGCGTTTGATGGAAGAAGAAGGAATTTATTATTACTTCGACCACACCGACGGCAAGGATAAGATGGTCATCGCCGATACGCCGCAGTCGCACCGCGACTGCCCTTCCAAAAACGAAATTCCTTTCGGACTGAAAGTTCCCGATGCGGAAGATTTCATCACTTCGATCAAAAAATGGCAGAACGACCATCAACTGCAAACGGGCAAAGTTTCGTTTTGGGATTTCAATTTTCAGTTACCGGATAAAAAACTCGACGCGATGCAGCCGACGATTTTCAAAGTCGCCGATAACGATAAGCTGGAAGTTTATGATTTTCCCGCCGGTTACGCCCGCAAATACGACGGCGTTGATCGCGGCGGCGGCGAACAGGCGAGCGATTTGCAGAATGTTTTTGAGGATAAAAACCGCAAAGCCGAAATCGTGATGCAGTCAATAGATTCGCAATATCGCATTATTTCGGGTAATTCCGATTGCAGTGCTTTGACCAGCGGCTATCGTTTCAAATTTTTTAATCATCCGACCGCCGACCAGAACGGGCAATACCTCGTTACGTCGGTTACGCACGAAGCCGAGCAAAACCCGACCTACGTTACCGACGACGACATCGAACGCCCGTATAACAACAGTTTCACCTGCGTCGCGCACGGTTCGGGCGCACCGCCGTTTCGCCCCGCCGAGAAAACCGAAAAACCGACGATTCGGGGCAGTCAGACGGCGATGGTCGTCGGACCGGCGGGCGAAGAGATTTTCACCGACAAATACGGGCGCGTCAAAGTTCAGCTTCACTGGGATCGGGAAGGTCAGGACAACCCCGACAGTTCGTGCTGGATTCGCGTTTCGCAGCCGTGGGCGGGCAACGGATGGGGTTCGATGTTTATTCCGCGCATCGGAATGGAAGTCGTCGTTCATTTTCTGGAAGGCGACCCGGATCAGCCGATTATCACGGGCTGCGTCTATAATCCTTCGACGATGCCGCCGTATAAACTGCCGGACGAGAAAACCAAATCAACGCTCAAGTCCAATTCGACCAAGGGCGGCGGCGGTTTTAACGAGTTTCGGTTCGAAGATAAAAAAGGCAAGGAACAAGTCTTTCTGCACGGCGAGAAAGATCAGGACATTCGCATCAAAAACACGCGGCGCGAATTTATCGGCAACGACCGCCACTTGATCGTTTACCGCGACAAGCGCGAGAAAGTCAAACGCGACAAACACATCATCGTCGAACGCGATGTCATCGAAAAAATCGAGCGCGATTATCACTTAAAAATCGAAGGCAAAGTCGCCACCGAAACGACGGGTTCGGTTTCCAACAAATTTTCGCAGGGCGTAACCGAAGAAGTCAGTGCCAACTATTCGGCGAAAGCCGGCGGCGTTTACACGATCAAAGCTCCGACCATCGTGCTGGACGCGGACACGGCGATCACGCTGAAGGTCGGCGGCAATTTCGTTACCGTCAACTCCGCCGGTGTGCAGATCAACGGCACGATGGTTTTAATCAACAGCGGCGGCGCGGCAGTTCCCGGAATGCCCGGAACGCTCGTTCCGCCGCTTGACCCGGAAGAGGCGGAAATCGCCGACAACGCCGATCCCGGCAGCAAATCTCCGACTTACAAAAATCAGCGGGCGCAGATTCCGCATCCGAAAATCCCGACGTTCACGCAGCCGACGCATAAGCCGAAAGCTCCGAAGAACGAGAAAAAGACTTCGTGGATTGAAATCAAACTGGTTGACGAAAACAACAAGCCGGTTCCGGGCAAACGCTATCGCGTAACGCTCGCCGACGGAAAAACGCTCGCCGAAGGAACGACGGACGAAAAAGGTTTTGCGCGGGTCAGCAACATTGATCCCGGAACCTGCAAAGTTACGTTCCCGGAAATTGACAAGAGCGGCTGGAAGAAAAAGTAAATCTGGGGGGGGAAAAAGTTATGCCGGAAACATACACGGTCGTCAAAGGAGATTGTTTTGAAAATATCGCCAAACGCTTCGGCTTCGGCGATTATAAAGTGCTTTACAATCATCCGCAAAACGCCGATCTGAAACGAAAAAGACCGCAGCCGAATCTGCTGGCGGTCGGCGATAAAATTTTCATTCCCGACAAAAATCTCGGCGAAGAATCGTGCGCGACCGAAAAGCGGCATACGTTTCAAATACTCGCCAAAAAGGTCAAGCTGCGCGTCGTCGTCAAAGACGACAAAGGACGTTTTTTCGCCGACAAAAAATACGAGTTGAAAGTAGGTTTGAAAGTTTTCAACGGCAATACGGACGGGCGCGGCTTTATCGAACAGGAAATTCCCGCCGATGCCAAACGAGCAATCCTGAAAGTTTTTACCGAAGACGAAAAGCTGAAGGTTTTGACGTGGCATCTAGCAGTCGGGAGTCTCGGTCCGGTGGATACCGACTACGGCGTTCACGGGCGTTTGAAGAATCTGGGCTTTTACAGCGGCTCGCTCGACGGGAAAACCGACGATAAAAAGACGAAGGATTCGGTCGAAGTTTTTCAAAAGAAGAACAGTATGACCGTTAACGGCAATGTTGACGACGCGCTTCGCAACAAACTTCGTGAGACTCACGACAAAAAAAGCTAGTGGAGAGAAAATTGAATGGACGGCTTAAATAATGCTCCGGTAACGCGAACTTCGGAAGGGGAAGATTTGGTCAACACGCTGACCGCCATCGGAGACGTGGTTAAAATTCGCTTTCAGATCGCGCCCGGAACCGGCGCAAATCTGGGCATCGCCAACGCCGATTTCCGAATCCTGTCCGGCACGACCGTAATCGGCAGCGGACAAACCAACGCCGACGGCGAAGTCGAAGTGCCGCTGCAGCCGCTTCTGACCGGCAATGTGACGGTCAGAATTTTTGAAAGCGATTATAATTTGACTTTGCACGGCGGCTTGCAGGCGGTAACGACGCTCGCCGGACAGCAGAAGCGTTACGATATTATGGGTTACGTTACGGGCTATCAACTGACGACGGTCGGCAACGCCGCGCCGGATGACGGCAGAGACGGGACGAAAACCCAACAGGCGATTATGAACGTGCAGACCGACGGAAATTTATCTATTGACGGCACGGTCGGCAACGCCACCCGCACCGATTTAACGACTAAAGCCGGAGAATAAAATATGGCATTCGATATACAAGTTACCAATCCGCAGCGACATCCGAACGTCGTCCCGCACCGCATCGCTCCCGTCAAATTCGCCCGCGCCGTCAGCGGTTTCGCCGACAAAGACGCGCCCGATTTGGATGATCGGGGATTTGTTCTGCCGCAGGATTTTTGCACGGCACTCGGTCCGGTCGTCGGAGTTACTCAAACCAAAACGATCCGCGTTCGAGTAATCCGCGACCGTCTGGAGCCGACGGTGCAAATATTTCCGTCGGTGGACGATGCCGCCATCGCCGCCCTCGAACATCCGACTCCCGGAACGGCTCTGAATCCGAACGATGTCGGCACACGGCTCGGCGACTGCATCTATTTAAACGGCACGGCGACGGGCGGCACACCGCGAGAAACCAAGGTGAAGCTGCATTTCGGAGCGGCGGACGGTCCGGTGCTGGCGGAATTAGCGGTGCGCGTTTACCCGGAATTAGTGATTCGGGTGCAGGCTCACGCCGTCAGCATCAACGGCACGGCTCCGACGACGACACTCGCCAGCGTCCAAAGCATTTTCAATCGAATCAACCGAATTTACGCGCAGGCAGGTGTCAGATTTGCTTTGGCGGCAGCGTTACAGGTAGAAACCATCAACGGCTTCGCCCGCGCCGGAACGATCACTTTAACCGGTGTCAGCGACGCGCTGAACACGGAACTGCAAAGCGTTCTGCGATTGCGTCCCGCCGCCGGCAGATTGAACGCTTATTTTTTCGGACATTATTTCGACACCGTATTAAACCTTCAAGATCAGGTTCTCGGCATCGCTTTTTCCAGAGATTCCGCCATTAACAATCCGGCGAACGCCGCCACCGGATTTCCCGGCTGTCAGGCGGGCATCACCGTCAGAGATTCCAACGATGTCAAAGAATCGGCACACACGGCGGCGCACGAAATCGGACACGCCCTACAGTTGGAACATTATGATAACGGTCAAGAAGGCGCACCTTCAAATATCCGGCAGGACGTTTGGGCGCACCGGGATTTAATGCACAACTTCATCAATTTGATAGCCACGACCATTCCGGCAAACAACATCTTTCCGAATTCGGCGGCACGGACACAGGTGGGTTACGGCAATTACAATGACGGGCGAGTAATGACGGGGCAATTGTTAGGCACTAAAAAAATGGCGAAAATTCGCCAAGGCGATCAGATATTCCGACTCCGCCGCGCGCTCAGAAATCAGACGTTTGCGCCGATTTGATTTTTTCGCAGCGGCGGCATTCGGCGGCGGGTAATTCAGGTAAACGAACTTTTGCCACCGATTTAAAATTATGTGGAATAGCGGAACGCGAAAAAACAATTTACGTCGTTGGTTGAAAGTTTTCAGCTTGGTGATGGTATTCGGCAACGCTCCGGCTTGCGAAACTTTCTCGCAAAAGCCGAAAGTGAACAAACCGGCTGCCAGCCCGCTTCCGAGCAAGGAGAATAAAAAAATGAGTCAAAATTTTATCAGCGCATTACGGCAGCACGACCGGAGCGTTTTAGATCGGGTGTCGCAGGCTCCGGCGGAATTGCCGAAGGAGATTGACGCAGCCGTCGCCGATTTGGATGCCGAAGCCCGCGAACTCGCCGTCGAACTGGTAACGCGACAGGACAACGATCAGGCGGGAAAATTTCTTCTGCGGCGCACCGCCGATGCCGACCCGAACGTCTCCACGCTCGCCGCCGACAATCTCGGTAAAATTATTAACAAACCGAAGACCGAAGATATTATCGCCGCCATTCCGCAGCGCGAAGACCCGTTCGTGCGCGGCAAACTTTACTTGGAAGCGGGCAGAAGAGAGGAGAATTTCGTGCTTGAAGAACTGCGCCGCACGGCGGCAAACGAAGACGACGAAGACGCTAAATTGCAGGCGTTGGCGGCGCGGGTCAAACGCGGCGGACAATCCGAAAAAACCGAATTTCTGGACGTAGTGCGTCAAACCGCGCCCGACGATGCTTTGCGAACGCAGACATTGCTGCTTTACATTGACCACGCGAATTTAGCGAAGGGTTTACTGCCCTGGCTTTCCAACGAAGAAAATGTTACGCGGCTCGGCAGCGACCGTCAAAATATGATGGCGCGAATGTGCGATATTGCCGTTTGGACGGCGCATCTTTTGAAAGTAAAACTGCCGTTTGAAACGACGCATCTGAGAAACTTTACGCCCGAAGAAATCGAAAACACGAGAAAGATTTTAGAACTTTTGCCCGATTAAAAGGAGAATAAAATTATGCCGCCAGCCGCCCGAATTACAGATAATGTCGCCCATCCTCTGCCGCCCGTGATTACCGGCGGACCGACCGCGATCACCGTTATCATCGGCGGCAAACCGGCGTGGCGCGGAGTCGGCGGCGGTGGCGCGGCGGCGATTACGGCAGCTAATAAAAGCGCGACGACCGCGATCACGGCGGCGGAAACGACGACCAAAGCCGCCGTCGGACCGGCAGCCCCAATCGCCCTCGCCGCCGAACAAGCACTCAAAGCGTCTTTGCTGGCGGCGAACTCAGCTTCGATAATGAGTTCCGGCACGGACATTCACGTTTGCGCCACGCCGTCGCCGATTCCGCCGCACGGTCCCGGCGTGGTAACGACTCCTTCCAAAACCGTGATCGTCGCCAATATGCCCGCCGCCCGAATGGGCGACACGATCACCGAAGCCATCGGACCGCCGAACAAAATCGTGATAGGCTGTCCGACCGTCATCATCGGCGGGTAAAACGAATCATTTGTTTTTTGAAAGGCGAACCGCATCGCCTTTTTTTTGTGCCGCGCCCGAATTCTCCAAGTCGTGATACTTGCTTGACGAACGTAAATTTAATAACTTTAAGACACAGCATTTCGCCCGGACTTCACAACCTAGAGTTCAATCTTTGACGCTGAAAGTGCCGCGCAAATTCAAATCAATTATGAAACTCGAACAGATTTTAAAAGACTCTTATTTACCGCGCAGTCTTTTCAAACAAGATGTTTTAGTTTCATATAGTTTTGTGTCAAAATTCTTAAAATATGAATATTAATTATCGTCTCGGTGAATTATTTTCCGGTCCCGGCGGCTTGGGATTAGCGGCGACATCGGCGCGGGTTGATGCGGGTGAAGATACTTATTCGATTTCTCACGCTTGGGCGACCGATTACGATAAAGACACCTGCGAAACTTATCGAACAAATATCTGTCCCGACAATCCAAAATCAGTTGTTCACGAAGACATTCGCAAGCTCGACATTACGCGACTCGAAAAGGTTTCCAGGATTGACGCGCTCGCTTTCGGTTTTCCGTGCAACGATTTCAGCATTGTCGGCGAACAGAAAGGAATTGACGGCGTTCTCGATCTTTGAACCAATTAAAAATGTCTGACGGCAAACACGAAAATTACGAGATTCTCAACCTAATCGGTTACGGTTTGGCTAAATTCGATATGGATTTTGTAAAGCAATTCGGCTTTAAAACCAAAACTGATTTTTATCAGGAAATGGTTAATCGCGGCGTTGGTGAAACTGTCGGAACAATTAAAAACCGTCAGGATTTATTTGATCCGTTCTTTCCGAACGACCGAAAAGGCTGGTGGCAAAAAGGCGATGCTTACATTCATCGCAAAGATTTTATTGATTCGTTGTTCGGCGATTATGACGCAAAAAACTACGCCGATATTGTCAAACTCTACCTGCAAAATAATTTTCAGATTATCGAATACGAAGCCGCCGAAGCCAGTCCGATTCTCAAAAGCAAATTTAAGCAGTTGCAACTCACCGGACAGGAAGCCGAATTATACTTCAAAAAGAATTATCAACAAATCGAATCGTTCAAAAACGGCATTTTGGAAGATGCGCGAATGTTGGGCGACGGTTACGACTTTCAAATTCAGATTGAAGCGAGATATTTTCTGGCTGAAGTCAAAGGCGTTCGCAAAACTTACGGCGGTTTCAGAATGACCGAAAAGGAATTCGTCCGCGCTGGCGAATACAAAAGCAATTACGGTTTAATAATCGTCAGTAATCTTGAAGATTTGCCGAAGATGACGACGATTTTTAATCCGCTGGCTGAAATAGTTTTGGAAAAACAGGAAAGAACGCAACAGCAAATTTCGTATCATTCAAAATCAATGACTTGGTAATTTTAAGGAGAATCTCTTATGTATGTTCCATTAGATTTCTATGAACTTATTGACGTTGTTAAAGAATGCAACCGACTTCGCAAGGTTATAAGAGAGGTCGAAAAAATCGCGGCAAAACCTGATGAAAGCAATTTTGAAACTCAATCAAAATTAGTTGCCAAAACTTGCAAAGAAGCATTAAAGAATAAACCGAAAATTCTTTCAAAAACGAAAAGTCAGCTCTTGGACGATTACGCATACCACCTTGAATCTATAATGAGCGGAGAGTATTCGGAACAATTCGAGAAATAATTTTTCGGCTCGCCTATTATACAAAACCCGTGTGGAACGGCTGACAATCCGACCGCCGAACAGCGCAAGCGGAATATGACGGCGATCAAAAGCCGCCACACCAAACCCGAAATTATCGTTCGTTCGATCATTCACCGTTTGGGCTTTCGCTTTCGTCTGCACGACGCGAAA
>JAYVGL010000295.1:0-13696 GCA_043772175.1 Pyrinomonadaceae bacterium
TTGCTAAATTATTACAGCGACCGGAAAATTTTAATGATAAAAGTCTCAGGTTCACAAATGGAAATAAATCCTTTACCGTAAACCGAGACTTTTACCGTAATCAATAATCAACAGGTGAAATATAAAAAATGACAACAATTATTGAGATAGAAAATTTGTCGAAGGATTACGAAGTCGGCTTTTGGAAAAAGAAAAAGGTTCGCGCTTTGGACAGCTTGAATTTACAGGTTGAAGGCGGGCAGATTTTCGGCTTTCTCGGCGGCAACGGTGCGGGGAAAACGACGACGATTAAGATTTTGATGTCGCTGATGTTTCCCTCGACCGGGACGGCGCGGATTTTGGGGAGTGATATTTCCGATGTCAAGATGCACTCGCGGATCGGGTATTGTCCTGAGAATCCGTATTTTTACGATTATCTGAAGGCGCGGGAGTTGATGAATTATTTCGGCGAGCTTTTCGGGTTTGATGCGGCGAAGCGCAATCGAAAGACGGAAGAATTGTTGACGAAAGTCGGTTTGGATGAGAAGGATTGGAATAAGCAGCTGCGGAAATTCTCGAAGGGAATGCTGCAAAGAGTCGGGTTGGCGCAATCGTTAATCAACGAGCCGGAAATCGTTTTTCTCGACGAACCGATGTCGGGTTTAGACCCGATTGGACGGCGCGAGATTCGTGAACTGATCGCCGAATTGCGGGAAAACGGAACGACGGTTTTTATGTCCACGCATATTTTGTCGGACATCGAAGCATTATGCGACAACGTGGCGATTTTGCGAAACGGGAAACTGGCGGCGACGGGAAATTTGAACGATCTTTTGACGAACAGCGGCGCAGCGCAAATTTATGAAATCACCGTTAAAGGCGCGGCGGCGGAAAATTTGCAGAACGAAATTGCAAACATTTCCGGCGCGACGATTTCCGCCAAACCGAACGGCGCGACGATTCAGGTTTTGGACGAAAAGGATATTGATGCGGTTTTGCCGATTGTCAGAAAAGAAGGCGGCAGTTTGATTTCGATTCAGCCGGTCAGACAATCTCTGGAAGAATTTTTCGTTAAAGAAACGGAGAGTTGATATTTTTACGGAGGAAATTGCCGCTTGGACGGAAAAACAGGCTGACAGCCTGTTTTACATTGATTGAAAAATACTCGACCGCGCAATTTTTATACGATACTAATTCAGTTTGAGAAATGTGTAAGGTTTTGAGTTCACGCTGGAGCGTGTTCTTCCGCTAATACAGCGGCGACACGCTCCAGCGTGAACTTACAACACCGGAAAACTTATTTTCCAGACTGTTTAATAATAAAATCCCGCGCATTGCCGAAGCGCGGGATTTTGCCGCTTAATAACGATAGAGCGAGGCGACTGGAATGTCGCCGGTCGCGCCGAAGACGACCGCACGGAATTGCCGGTCGCGGCTCCGAAGGACGAACCAAGTGTTTTCACTCGGACGGAAAACGGCAATGTCCGTGCGTCCGTCGCCGTCAAAGTCGGCGGGCTGCGGTCGGTCGGTCGCCGTGCCGAAACTTTCGGCGCGAAAGGTGTTCGAGCCGCTTTGCAGAACATACCAGACTCCGCCGCGATAAACCGCCAAATCCGATTTGCCGTCGCCGTCATAATCGCCGCTGACAGGAACGTCTGAGGCGATGCCGAATTGCTGAGTCTGAAGCGAAGCGTTAGAGCTTCTCAGAATATACCAGATGCCGCCGCGATAAACGGCGAGATCGGCGCGTCCGTCGCCGTCGTAATCGGCAGGAACCGGACGGTCGCCGCTGATGCCGAACTGCGAACTGCTGAATTGATTCTGCCCCGTCAAACCGCGCCGAATATACCAGACTCCGTTCGAGGGACGGAAAACGGCGATGTCCGTGCGTCCGTCGCCGTCATAATCATTGGCGACCGGAACGTCGCCGCCGGTTCCGAATGCGACGGTAATCAGGCGGTTCGTCGAACTGCGGAAAATATACCAGGTTCCGTTTGACGGACGAAATACGGCAAAATCCGTTTTGCCGTCGCCGTCGAAATCGCCGGGAGCCGGAATGTCGCCGCTGCTGCCTAACGGCTGGGTTTTGACTTCGCTCAAGTCGTTGGTCAACACCAGCCACGTTCCGGTCGAGGGTCTGAAAACCGCATAATCCGATCTGCCTTCGCCGTTATAATCGGTTTTTGTGACCGCTTCCTGACACGAGTTGACGATGACGGAAAGATTGTTGCCGCCGCGATTCGCCGTTACCACATCACTGCGCCCGTCGTTGTTAAAATCGCCGACGGCGAGCGATTCGGGGAAAATACCGGCGAGGAAATTACTTGCCGAAGCAAAACTTCCGTTGCCGAGATTGAGCAGCACCGAAAAAGAATTTGAGCCGCGATTGGCGACGACTAAATCGAGTCGCCGGTCGCCGTTAAAATCCGCCGCCGTAATCGCTCTAGCATCAATGCCGACGGCGTAAGACACCGGCGGCGCGAATCTTCCATTGCCAATACCCAAAGCGACGAGAACCAGAGTATTTGACGAATTAAAACTGCCGAGAGAATTGGTAACGGCGACATCCGAGATGGAATCGCCGTTGAAATCGCCGCTCGTGATCGAGTTCGGATTGGCTGCCGCGATGCTTTCGCCGACCTGCGAGAAAGTTCCGCTGCCGTTGCCGAGCAGGGTGAAAACGGCTCCGGTTCCCGAACTCGAATTGTTTCCGGCGACTACCAGGTCGAGATTGCCGTCACCGTTGAAATTGCCCGCCGCGACGACCGGTGTCGAAACCGGCACGGCAAAACTCGTCGAACTGCTCGAAATTCCGTTCGCCGTGCCAAGTATCAGCGCGATCACGTTGCCCGTCGAAGAACCGGCAACTACGTCTCTTCTGCCGTCGTTGTTGAAATCGCCGACGACCAAATTTCTGATGCCGAAACCGAGATTTGACGACGAAGAAGGAATATTTTGAAACAACAGCGTGTTGTTGCCGGTGTTCAAATAAACATTTACCGAGTTGAAACTGCTTGAGCCGTTCGGGTTGGCGATGATGATGTCGGCGCGGGAATCGTTGTTTAGATCGGCGGCGATAATCGTCTGCACGGCTCCGGTCAGGCTGATGCTTTGGGTTCCGTTGATGCCGCCCGCGCCGTTTCCGAAGCTGATTAAAAGATTGTTCGCCGTGCCGCCGGTCGTTTGGGTTCCGGTGATCGTGTCGAGGCTGCCGTCTCCGTTAAAGTCGGCGGCGGCGATGACACCCGGCAGAGCGTTGGTCGGGAAAGTGTTCGGTCCGAAGCGGTCGTTGTTGTTGATTAAAACGGCGACATCGCCCGAAATACTGTTAGCGGTGGCAATGTCGTTGCGCCCGTCATTGTTCAAATCGGCAATCGTCAGAGCGACGGGCGACGCGCCGGTTGGCGCGAGCAGCGGAGTCGCCGGATTAAAACTGCCGTTGCCGCTGCCCTGAAAAATCGCCACTTCGCTCACGCTGTCGCTGAAACTGCCGCCGATTCCGACGACGACATCGAGGTTACCATCGCCGATCACCTGTCCGACGGCTATCGAACGGACGCGCAGATTAAAGTCGGTGAAAGTGAACACCGTCGAGGTCAAAAAATTGCCGCCGCTGTTCAGAAGCACGCTGAACGCATTTGAATCTAAATTGGAGATTACTAAATCCGGGGCGTTGTCGTTGTTGACATCGCCGACGGCGACGATTCCCGAAGAAAAGCCGGAACTGTTGGAACCGAGGGAAAAGTTGGTCGCCACCTGAAAATTGCCCGAAGCACTGCCGAGAAGCAACGAACCGGTCGAGTTGCTGTTAACGGATAAAACGTCGGAGATGCCGTCGCCGTTAAAGTCCGCTATTTCCACATCGCGCGGATTGCCGCCGATGCTGAAGTTTCCGGCGAGGCTGAAATTTCCCGAACCGTCGTTGAGAAACAGCGCGACGGTTCCGAAATTGCTGTTGGACGTGCCGGCGACGGCGAGGTCAATTGCTCCGTCGCGGTTGAAATCGCCCGCTTCGACTCCGACCGACGAACCCGGCACGCTCAGGGTCGTCTGGAGCGAAAAAACTCCGTTCCCGTTGTTGAAAAAAAGCGAGACCGTCGAGGGATTACTGCTGAAATTGGATGTTCCGCCGACGGCTAAATCCAGAATTCCGTCCTGATTGAAATCGGCGAGGGCGGCGGAAGTTACCGCCGAGTTGATGGGAATGCTCGTAAAAGTCGAAAAATTTCCGCCGTTGTTAAGCAGAACGGTGGCGGTTCCGGTCGAACCGTTGCTGCTCCCGTTGAGAACGATCATATCCCGCACGTTGTCGCCGTCAACATCGCCGACGAGAACCTGTCGCGGATTGAGTCCGACCGCGATCAGCGGCGGGGCATTGAACCGATTGATAGTGCAGACACCGACGGCGTAGGTCGCAGCCGACAAGCTGAAAAGAATGCCGGTGCAGACGAGCATTCTAAACAAATCCGCTGTTCTAAAAGCAGACCGGTAGTTGGAAGTTTTCATAGATATTATTTTTATATTTTACTCAAGTTTTATTTGATTTAACGACTTGGATTGATGGTGAAGTTCGTCGAGATCATCAGCTTCAAAGGCAAAAGGTGCAAAAAACCGACCAAACCACCGTCATCCGACGTTCGTGAAAAGTTGGAAACAAAGTGAATTTTAGAAAAAAATAATTTACCTGTCAATCAAATCCACCGCTTATTCACAGCTCTGTAGCATTCGGAAACTGTTTCGGGTCGCATCCTCGGAAGGCACCGAAAGGGTTGGCGGTTTTGATTCGTGTTTTTCGTAAATTTGACGGCTGGTTTCTCGTTGACACCGGCAAGTTCATTCAATCCGAACGAACAGGATGTAAGTGGAAAGTGGAAAGTGGAAAGTGGATTCCCACTTTCCACTTACCGTTAAAAATCACATTCCCAGATTCTTCACCAAAAACCCGAAAATATCGGCTTGTTCTTCGATGACTTTGGCGGTCGGTTTGCCTGCGCCGTGTCCGGCGTTGGTTTCGATGCGAATCAGGACGGGCGCGTCGCCGGATTGCGAGGCTTGCAGAGTCGCCGCGTATTTGAAGCTGTGCGCCGGAACTACGCGGTCGTCGTGGTCGGAAGTCGTGACCATTACCGCCGGATATTTTGCGCCTTTTTTCAGGTTGTGCAGCGGCGAGTATTTGTAAAGCGCGGCGAATTCGGCGGCGTTATCGCTTGAGCCGTAATCGGAAGTCCAGGCGCGTCCGATGGTAAATTTCTGGAAGCGCAACATATCCATCACGCCGACTGCCGGCAGTGCCGCGCCGTATAAATCGGGGCGTTGATTCAAGACCGCGCCGATCAATAATCCGCCGTTCGAGCCGCCCTGAATCGCCAGCTTTTTCGGCTGTGTGTATTTTTCTTTGATTAAATACTCAGCCGCCGCGATAAAGTCGTCAAAGACGTTTTGCTTTTTCAGTTTCGTTCCCGCTTCGTGCCATTCTTCGCCGTATTCGCCGCCGCCGCGCAAATTCGCCACCGCGTAAACGCCGCCCATTTCCATCCACGCGATGCGCGAAACGGAAAAACTCGGTGTCAGCGAAATGTTGAAACCGCCGTAGGCGTAGAGCAAAGTCGGATTCGTGCCGTCGAGTTTCAAGCCTTTTTTGTGGACGATGAATAGCGGAATGCGTGTGCCGTCCTTTGAATTATAAAAAATCTGTTTGACTTCGTAATCGTTCGGGTTAAACTTCACGTCCGATTGGCGAAAGATTTCCGATTTGCCGGATTTGAAATCGTAGCGGTAAATCGTCGGCGGCGCGTTGAAGCTCGAAAACGAGTAAAAAGTTTCCGCGTCGTCGCGTTTGCCGCCGAAACCGCCCGCCGTGCCGATGCCCGGAAGCTCGACGTTGCGGACGAATTTGCCGTTCAAATCGTAGATTTTAATTTGCGTGTAAGCGTCTTTCAGATAGCTGGCGACCAACTGATTGTTGATAAAGTTCGCGCCTTCGAGCGTTTCTTTCGTTTCGGGAATGACTTGCTGCCAGCCGACGGCTTTTTTTCGCAGAAATTCGTCGGCGTTTATTTTCAAAACTTTGCCGCGCGGCGCGTTTTTGTCGGTGCGAAAATAAAACGTCGCGCCGTCGTTGCCGATAAAACTGTAATCGGCTTCGAGAACGGAGACAATCGGCGTAATTTTTGAATCTTTAACGGCGAGTTCTTTGAAATAAACCATATTCATCGGAGCCGTGCCTTTGGTTACGGTAACAATCAGATATTTTCCGTCTTCGGTAACGCCGCCGCCGACACCCATTTCTTTGTCGTCCGGGCGTTCGTAAATCAGAACGTCTTCCATCTGCGGCGTGCCGAGTTGATGGTAATAAAGTTTCTGGAAGTAATTGACCCGCGTCAATTTCGATTTATCGTCCGCCGCCGGAAAGCGCGAATAGAAAACACCTTTGCCGTCTTTCGTCCAAGACGCGCCGGAAAATTTGATGTCTTCTAAAACGTCCGGCAAATCCGCGCCGGTTTCGACATTGCGAAATTTCCACTGCTGCCAATCCGAACCCGCGCCCGACAAACCATAAGCCATTAACTTGCCGTCATCGGAAATCGCCAAGCCCGACAGCGCGATTGTGCCGTCGGTCGAAAGTTTGTTCGGGTCGAGCAGAACGCGCCCCTTATCGGTCGTCGAATCGGCGACATACAATACCGATTGATTCTGCAAACCGTCGTTTTTGGAATAAAAATACTTGCTGCCCTGTTTAGTCGGGGCGGAGTATTTTTCGTAATTCCAGAGTTCGGTCAAACGCGCTTTGATTTTGGCGCGTTCGGGAATTTTGTTCAAATAATCGAACGTAACCTTGTTTTCGGCGGCAACCCAAGCCTTCGTTTCGCTCGAATTATCGTCTTCGAGCCAGCGATACGGATCGGCGACTCTCACACCGTGATAATCGTCGGTTTGCTCGACTTTCTTGGTCTGCGGATATTCGATTTTCGTTTGAGCGAAGACGCTCGCGGTTAAAAGCATAAAGATTGATAGGATAAAACTCGTCGTCAAAAACAGTTTTCGCATATTTACCTCGTCTGAAATTTTATTTGCGTTTGATACGCAGCGCAATTGAAAATGTTTAAGGTCGGAATCAGTCGCGCGATTTTAGTTTTTTGTCAGCTTGTAGAGCGTTTAGCTCCGCCGGGAGCGGGATGTTTGTAGAAACGATTGTCAAAAAAGTTTTTGATTTTTGGTTTGCAATCATTGAATACGCCCGAAGTCGTCTTCGATTCGCACGATGTCGTCTTCGCCGAAATAATCGCCGGTTTGCGTTTCGATGAAAACCAGTAAATCGGTTGTTTCGGGATTTTCGACGCGGTGTGCCGTGCCGACCGGAATGTCCACCGCTTCACCGGCTTTGACTAAAATCTCCGCGCCGTTTAATGTAACTTTAGCAGTCCCGCGCACGACGAACCAGTGTTCCGAACGATGCGCGTGTTTCTGATAACTAAGCCGCTTTTCCGGCAAAACTTCTATTCGCTTAACTTTAAAGTCATCGCTTTCGTCCAGAATCGTGTAATTTCCCCAGGGACGCTGGTCGAATTTCGCTGAATTTTCCATTTTCCATTCTCCGTTTTCCATAAAAAAGTATGTTCAGTTTAGACGAAAAATACCTTTCAGCCAACACGCAGACCACGCAAAGAATTCAGACGCTGATTATCGGGCGGCTGATGGTAATTTTCGTGCTGCTCGTCGGAAGCTGGATTTGGAACAGCGGGCAGTTGGTTCTTTCGATTGAAAAATATCCGCGCGGTTTGCTGCTGGTTTTTCTGCTGTCGGTCGGGCTGACGATTGCTTATTTTTTCATTCTTCGTCTAAGCCGAAATTATATGTGGCAGGTGCGCGTTCAGTTTTTGCTTGACGCACTTTTAATCACCTGGCTCGTCTGGCGGACGGGCGATTTGAGTTCGCCGTATATTCCGCTGTATATCGTTATTATCGGTGTTTCGAGTTTCTTTTTGAGTTCGCGCGGAACGCTTCTGATGGCTGCCGCCTGTGTTCTGCTGTTTACATCCGTTTCGGTTTCGGCTTCTTCGGCGGTGATTGATTCGTTCGGCAAACCGGCGGAATATGCTCGCACGGTGCAGATTCTCGCGTTCCACGCCGCCGCTTTTCTGGTCGTCGGACTGCTCGCTTCGCGGCTTTCAAAAAACAACGCTTCGGGCGATCAACTCAAAGAAACGGCGAAATCACTGGCGAATCTGCGCGTCCTACACGAACGCATCGTCGAATCAATTCGTTCGGGTTTAATTACGACCGATTTGGAAGGCAACATCTACACCTTCAACCGCACCGCCACCGAAATCACCGGCTACAAAGCCGATGAAATGAATGGCAAGTCAATTTACACGCTGTTCGGCAACATCAAGCTGCCGATTGCCGATTCGCTCGACGCGACGATTGCCGGCGACCAGCCGCCGCGTTTTCAAACCGATTTGGTTACGCCCGAAAATTTCGTCGTTCACGTCGGCTACGGCATCTCCCCGCTGTTCAGCGAGACGGGCGAGACGACCGGCTTGATTCTGACGTTTCAGGACTTAACCGACATTCGTTCGATGGAAGAAAACATTCGCCGCAAAGATCGTCTGGCGGCGGTCGGGCGCGTCGCGGCGGGTTTGGCGCACGAAATTCGCAATCCGCTCGGCGCGATGCGCGGCGCGATTCAGGTTTTGCAATTGAACACGCCGCCCGAATCTTCCAACGCCAAGCTGATGGACATCGTTCTGCGCGAATCCGACCGTTTGAACAACATCATCACCAATTTTTTAAGCTACGCCCGTCCGCGTGTCAGCGATTTTTCCGAGATTGACGTGCGCCAAGCCGTCGGCGATACTTTCGCGCTGCTCAAACACAGCCCCGATGTCAAAGAACATCACGTTTTGGAGGCTGATTTGCCGGAGCAGCCGGTGATGATTTCCGGCGATCAGACGCAGCTCAAACAGATTTTCTGGAACCTGGCGCGCAACGCCGTCAGCGCGATGCCGGATGGCGGAGCTCTACTGATAAAACTCGAAAAGACGAACGAACGGCGCATCAGAATCGAATTCAGAGACACCGGCTGCGGAATGCCCGCCAATCAGGTCGAGCGTCTTTTCGAGCCGTTTTCCACTTCGACGACCGGCGGCACGGGCTTGGGTTTGTCAATCGTCTATCAAATCGTCCGCGATCACAACGGCACGATCAATGTTCGCAGCCGCGAAAACGAAGGCACGACAATCACCGTCGAACTGCCGACCGAATCGAAAAATCAGCCCGCGCTCGCCGATATGAATTCGAGCGAAATGCCGCACCAGCCGACGCGATTGGGCAATCTGCTGAATGTTAGGAAATGAATTGTAAATGGTGAATGGTTAATGGTTAATCGGAGAAGACGAAATTTCCCGACTATATCAAACAACAATTGACCATTTATCATTCACCATTCACCGTTTACCATTTTTTCCTTGATAAACACGGTTGCTTTCTGTGAAAATAGATTTGGCAGAACTTCGGAGAGAGAATTTCAGAAAACTTTTCACTTTTGCCTTTTCCAAACAATTTACTTATCCAATGTCAAATTTACTAATCGTTGACGACGAACAAAGTTACCGGCAGCTTTTAACGCTGGTTTTTGAAGGCGACGGACACCACATTCGGACGGCGATGAACGGGCGCGAAGCCATCGAAATGCTGCAAATCGAACCGGCAGAGGTAATTATTACCGACGTGCGGATGCCCGATATGAACGGCATCGAACTGCTGCGAAATGCCCGCGAATTTGCGCCCGACATCGGAGTCGTTTTGATGACCGCGTTCGCCACCGTCGAAACGGCGCGGGAAGCGTTCAAATTGGGCGCGGACGATTTTATTCAGAAGCCGTTCGATGTCGAAGAACTGAAAATCATCGTCAAAAAAGCGTTCGAGCGGCAATCTTTGATCGTCGAAAACCGCGCCTTCAAACGCGCCCAGCGCGAGCGCGGCAGCGTCAAAAACATCATCGGACATTCGGACAAAATGCAGGCGGTTTTCTCGATGATCGAAACCGTTGCCGAAGTGCAGTCAACGGTTTTAGTCACGGGCGAATCGGGAACGGGAAAAGAATTAGTCGCGCGGGCGATTCACGATTTATCGCCGCGCGCTGAAAAGCCATTTATTTCGATTAACTGCGGCGCGTTCACCGAAACGCTGCTCGAATCGGAACTTTTCGGTTACGTTAAAGGCTCGTTCACCGGCGCAAATGCCAACAAAAAAGGACTTTTTGAAGCCGCGCACAAAGGCAGCATTTTTCTCGACGAAATCGGCGAAATGTCGCCGACGATGCAGGTTAAACTGCTGCGGGTTTTGCAGGAGCGAAAGGTGCGTCCCGTCGGGGCGCACGAGGAAATTCCGATTGATGCCCGCGTCATCGCCGCCACGAACCGCGATTTGAAGGCGATGACTTCGGACGGCAGTTTCCGCGAAGATTTATTTTACCGGATTTCCGTGATCCCGATTGCCCTGCCGTCGCTTCGTGAACGCCGCGAAGACATTCCCGAACTGGTCGCCTATTTTATCAAAAAATTCTGCGATCAAACCGGCAGAGATTGTTCGATTTCGGAAAAAACGATGCAGTTTCTGGAAAATTACGCCTGGCACGGCAACGTCCGCGAACTCGAACACACCATCGAACGCGCCGTCGCGCTGGAGCGAAGCGGCGAAATCCAGCCGGAACTCCTGCCCGACCACATCACCAACTACAACGCCACGCGCATCAACGCCGAATTCGATCTGCCGGAAAGCGGCATCAATCTGGTTTCACACCTCGATAATTTGGAGCGCACCTACGTCGTCGAAGCCTTAAAAAAATGCGGCGGCAGTCAAACCCGCGCTGCCGAACTCCTGCAAATGCCGGTGCGTTCATTGCGCCATTTGTTAGACAAACACGAAATCCGCAATCTGTCGGCGCAGATGCGAAGCGGAGATTGAGGAAATTAAAAATTGAAAATTAAAAATTAAGAATCCAGAGTATAAAAGCTGAAAGCGTGAAGATATTTTCTGAGTTTAACTTTCAATTTTTTAATTTTTAATTTTTAACTTTTAATTTTTAATTTAAGAATTCCCTCGACCGCTTCCAACAAATTTGCCGCCACAATATCCGGCTGTTTTGCTAATTTTTCGACATCCTTGTTTCCGTAGCCGGTCAAAACCATCGCGGTTTTGATGTGAGCGTTAAAACCCGTTTCGACATCAATCGCTTTATCGCCGACGATCCACGAATTTTCCAAATCAATCGCAAAATCAGATTGCGCCGCTTCGATCATTCCGGGATTCGGTTTGCGGCAGGCACAGCCGCCGGTCGGCAAATGCGGGCAAAAATAAAATGCGTCAATTTTCTCAGTCAAGTCCGCCTGAATTTGCGCGTGAATTTCGTGCATCGCCGCTTCGGTGAAAAGACCGCGCTCGATGCCCGATTGATTGGTAACAACGACGACCAGAAAACCGTTTTCCTTCAGCAGTCGAATCGCTTCGTCCGTGTAGTCGAAAAACCGCAAATCTTCGAGGCGCGAAAGAAAATTCACTTCTTCGATCAAAGTTCCGTCGCGGTCTATAAAAACCGCCGGCATTTTTGGATTTTGGATTCGGAATTCGGAATTGTTCATTCAAAAGATATGAGTTTGATTTTAAGCGGTTACGGACTCGAAGTAGCTAATCAGTTTGCTTTGCGCCGGTTGGTTTAACTGAACAATTTCAAAATAGATTTCCGGGTAAAGATAATCTTCGCCGCTTTCGTCAACGATTCTCAAATAATTGCGCGGGTCGTTTCCAAGCGGTTCGAGAATCGGATAAAGTTTGTTTGGCGCAAACGAACCTTCGTCATCATCTTCTAAACACAGTGCAAAACCGATGATTTTCATAATTTTTAATCTAATAACCGCTTGATTTTGATTTTTCTTTTGCCGATGCCGTGGCATTCATACCAATGCAATTCCGCCGAACGGATTTCGCCTTCATATAACTCAACCTGCGCCGTGCCTTTTAATTTGCGCCAATTTCTGCCGCCGTATTTTCGGCGAAGCAGCTTTAATTCGTCAATCGAGAACCGTCGCGCAATCAACTCGACTTCTATGATCGGCTCGAAATATCTTTTAAATTTTATCATAAATCATTCGAGCCGCTTTGCTGAAAACTTCCGTTGCCGAGATGCGCGTCAGACAGCGATGGTCAATCGGGCAGTCGCGCAGCATACACGGAGCGCATTCGACGTTTTTGCGGATGATTTCCGCGCCGATTGGTTTGGTCGTCAACTCGTTCGTCGGACCGAAAATCACCAGCGTTTTCGTCCCCGTCGCGGGCGCGATGTGCGCCAAACCCATATCGTTGGCGACGAGCAAATCAACTTCGCTTAAAACGGCGACGGCTTCGGCGAGATTGGTTTTGCCGGTTAAGATTATCGGTTTGGCGTTTGATTGATCGAAAACTTCCTGCGCGACTTCCAATTCGTTTTCCGCCCCGACGAGGACGACGTTGGCGTTCAAATCGGTTTGAAATTTGTCGTTCAATTCCGCGTAACTTTCCGCCTGCCAGCGTTTCGCCCGCGAGTTGGTCGAACCGACTCCGAGCGCGATTGTTTGGCGGGACAAATCAACGCCGTTCGCCTCCAGAATCTTTCGCGCATCAGATTTTCGCGTTTCGGAAACGCGCAGGTCGGTTTTCGGATTATCGAATGAAACCGTTTTCGCGCCGATCAACTTGCTCTCGATTTCGGCAACCAGATTCAGGTAATAAATGACTTCGTGTTTTTCATTTTTCCATTCGGGAATTTTAACTGCATCGGTCAGCAAAACGCTTCTGCCATCTTTGGCGTAGCCGAATCTTTCGGGAATTCTGCCGAGTTTGGCGACCAGGGCGGACTCGAACGAATTCGGAAGCAGCACGGCTAAATCGAAACTTTTCTCTTTGATAGTTCTGACTTGGGCGAAAACGTCTGCGGCTTTTGATTTGCCGACCTCGAACGTCAGGATTTCGTCAATAAAATCCGCGTCTTCAAAAATTCCCTTCGCCCAACTGCGCGTGAAAAGCGTGATGTGAGCCGCCGGGAAAACGCGCCGCAACTCGCGCAAAGCCGGAATTGTCATCACCGCGTCGCCGACCCAATTGGCTCCGCGCACCATTATTTTCTTTATTTCCGTCATTCTTTGTTAAGGTTAGTCGTTTAAGTCAAAAGTTTTAGCAGGCAGAACGAAGAAAAACAACGTCGCGGAAATACCGTAATGAAAACTTTTCGTTTATGATACCAAGACAAAACAAAAAAAGGAGCGAAAATTATGAGTAACGAGCATCTGCAAAATTTAACCGAAGTCGAAAACGAATTTATCAAGGAAGACAAAGGCGAAGGTTCGCTGTCGGTTTACGCCGTCCGCGATTTAGACGCAAACTTTTCTAAATTCTCGCCGCGTGAAGAAAGTTTCGGTCTCGGCTACGACATTCACCCGCTGGACATCGAGGCTTTGTATTTTGAAGGCATCAAACTTCCCCGCTGGGAAAGCATCAAAGCGGACAATCACGACCGGCAGTTGGAAATTTACAACGAAGCGTTCGATAAAATTAAGTCCGATTTCCCGCTTATCAGCCGCGTCAGCGACACCGACGTAACCGTCAAATACACGCCCGAAGAAGTCGCGCAACTTCAAACCGAATGCGAAAAAGTCGCCGACAGCGCGGACGACGCGAAGGC
>JAYVGL010000296.1:0-14304 GCA_043772175.1 Pyrinomonadaceae bacterium
TAATCGTTCGGTTTCAAATCCCGAAAATCGGAAATAAACGCGCCGAGATTCGATTTTTTTACCTTTTGCGGCTTCGATTTTTGAAATTCTCCCTGCGTCGTTTCGCCGAAAACGTCAGTTTCCGTGTAAATGATTAAATTAGCTGACGGAATCTCGAAACCGCCCGACAAATCACCGACTGAAATCGAATCCGCTGCCAACTGCACCTCATAATCGCGCAGAATCTCGGCAAATCTTTCGGCGATGCCGTGACTTTGAAAAACAAATTCGGAATTCGGAATCTGGAATTTGGAATCCCGCACGAGCAAAGCGATGTCGCCGTGAAACTTGCGCGTCGAGCGCGATGTGATTTCGATTTCGGTTGATTTTTCGGCGACTGTGAATAAAAACGAAGGCTTCGACACGGTTTTGCCAGAACCATCTGCGGCAGCGGACGAGTTGCCGTTAAAAGCCGAAACTTTCGCGTGTAACCCGCCCGCTGCCGCAGACGGTTCTGACTGTATTGCGAATTGCTCATCGGTCGCCGCCGCCGTTCTGCCGAGTGCGCGCAGTTCGACGCGCTGTTTGTTTTCTAAATTCTTACGCAATCGGTCGCCGTCTAAAAATAATTCCTGCGGTTCTAGACCGATGTCGTCAGCATCGCTGATTTCGGCGAAATGTTTTTCGATTGACTCGTAGAAATTTGTCAGAGTTTGTTCGACCAGTGTCGGTTCGTCTATGACGAAAATCGCGTCTTTCAGGTAATCGAAAACGCTCGCATTTTTCGGATTAACCAGTGAAATAAAGAATTCCCAACCGGCAAAATCTTCGCCTTCGTCGGCAAACTGCGTTCTGTCTTTCAAGTTTCGCGCAAACCTTTCGTCGTCGAATCTTTCGCGGGCGAAAAACGCCCAATCCTTAAAATCTTTTGCCGTCGCTGAGAATTCGCGCATCGGCGCAACCGCAATTTCGGTTAGTTGTCGAATGGAAAGCTGCGTTTCCGCATCGAATTCCCGAATCGAATCAACCGTGTCGCCGAAGAATTCCAAGCGCACGGGATTTTCCGCCGTCGGCGACCAGACATCAATAATGCCGCCGCGCACGGAAAACTCGCCGACGTTTTTTAAAGGCTCTTCGCGGACATAACCGCAAGCGATCAATTTTTCGATTAACGCTTCGGGCGCAAAATCTGCATCGCGTTTCAAATTCGCGCCCAAGTCCTTCATTTCGCTTGGTGCAACGGTTTTCGTAATCAGAGATTTTGCCGATACGATTAAAAAATCCGGCGCGTTCTGTGCCAACCGCCACAGCGTTAAGGCGCGTTCTTCCTGCGTTTCGGCGTGCGGCGAAACGCCCGAATAGATGTCGGTTTCAAAGGATGGCAGATTCAGGATTCGGGATTCGGGATTCGGGATTCGAGATTCTTTCGATTTTGAATCCTGAATCTTGAATCTTGAATTAAAAAATTCCAAATCGCATTCCCACGTTTCGAGTTCCTTGTTGGTGTCGGCGACGACGACGAAAGGCTTTTTCGTTTGCGATTGAAGTTCGGATAAGATGAACGCCTTTGACGCGATTGAGGTTAATCCGCTCAACGAAACGATGCGCGTTCCGCGTTTTATTTCGTCGCGCAGGCGAGATATTTCGGTTTTTGTTTTGCTGGAGATATTCATAAAAGCACAGTTAGCCGCAGAAAACACGAAGTTTTCGGCGTTCGTTCGGTCGTTTAATTATATTTTGCCACAGTTGCTGAAAGTTTGCCGTGTCTGCGCGGCTTCTCTATAATCAATTTTTGAATAAAAATTATGTCTATTGCCAATACCCAAACGGAAACGATTATCGAAGCGAAAATTATTGACGACAACGATCAAACACGGACGCGAGTCGAGCATTTGAGAGAACTCGAAGCGATAGTCGGAAATTCTTATCCGAATAAATATGAACGCTCGAAAATTTCGGGCGCGGAAGACACGATTTCAAACGTCGTCAATTACGCGCCGATCATTGAAATCGTCAAGGAATTGAAAGACAGCACGCCGCCGGGCGAAAAGCCGAATCAGGAATTGAAGGAATCTTTGAACGCGAAATTAAAAGCGTTCGGCAATGTCAAAATTTCGGGCAGATTAGCCGTGCCGCCGCGTGTGATGGGCAAAGCGGCGTTCGTGCATTTGTCGGACGGCGTGTGCCGACTTCAGATTTACGTTCGCAAGCAGGACGCGAAACCCACTAGCAATGACACGGGCGAAACGATTGAAACGGAAGGCGCGGCGTGGGACGTTTTCAAATTATTGGATCACGGCGATTTTATCGGTGCGGAAGGTTTTTTATTTCTCACCAACACGGGCGAGTTGAGCGTTCACGTCGAAACGATTCAGTTTTTAGTGAAGTCCCTGATGCCGATGCCGGATAAAATGCACGACATCGCCGACGCGGAAATCAGCCGTCGTTATCGTTATGTTGACCTGATCGCGTCGAGTCTGCGAAACAAAACCGATGACGAACTCGAAGAAGAAGCGCGCACCGGCGTTAAAAAATTGACGACGCGCGAAGTTTTTGAACGCCGCGCCAAACTCATCAGCGGAATGCGCCGCTTTCTCGACGATCACGATTACATCGAAGTCGAAACGCCGATGCTTACGCCGAAAGCGACGGGCGCGGCGGCGAAACCTTTCCAAACACATCATAACGCTCTGGGAATTGATCTTTACGCCCGCATCGCGCCGGAACTTTACTTGAAACGTCTGACCGTCGGCGGTTTTGAAAAGGTTTACGAACTGAACCGCAATTTCCGCAACGAAGGCGTTTCGCACAAGCACAACCCCGAATTCACGATGCTCGAATTTTACTGCGCCTATATGGACGTGAACGGAATGATGGATTTCGCCGAAGCGATGATTAAAGAATCGGTGCAGAAAGCGACGGGCGGAAGTTTGAAGGTGAAATATGATGGACGCGAAATTGATTTTTCAGACTTTAGTAAGTTTACGATGAAGCAAGCGATTGCAGAATATTGGCGAAAAGAGGTCAAAGAAGTCGGTTCTGACAAAATAGATTCAAAGTTATTTGATAATCCGATTCAAGTTAAAAGAGCCAGAATCTTTCACGAAAATTATTTGACTGAACTTAAAAACCAAGTTGAAGAAACCAACAAGGGAACTGAAAACTTTCTTCAAGAAAGGGGACTGAATGAAGTTACGCCTGATAAAGAGCTAAGTAAATATTACTCGGAAGTTTTCATTGATGACTTTGCTTATAAAAATAAAGATAGAATTTGGGAAAGTGCAGGAAAAGAAGCGGAAAGCCGTTACGGACAAATTGAAAACCGTGAAATCGAAAACGCAAAAGATATTGAAGAATTATTTGAATCAATCGCTGAATCAAATTTAATCCAACCGACATTCATCATTGATTACCCGAAATCAATTTCGCCTTTGTCGAAAGCGTCGCCGGAGAATCCGAATGTCGCTGAACGGTTTGAATTGTTTATCAACGGGATGGAATGCGCCAACGGTTTTAGCGAACTCAACGACCCGCAGGAACAATACGAGCGTTTCCGCGACCAGATGAACGAACGCGACGGCGGCGACGAGGAAGCGATGGTTTTGGACGAAGATTACATTCGCGCCTTGAGTTACGGAATGCCGCCCGCCGCCGGCATCGGCATCGGGATTGATCGCCTGGTGATGCTTTTGACGAACAAACATTCGATCCGCGACGTGATTCTGTTCCCGCATCTGCGACCGGAAAAGAGAGAAGAGGAAAAGGGGAGAAAAGGAGAAGAGGAGAATGAAAAGCAGATTTAAGTGTTTAGATAAATTGCCACCGGCTTTAGCTAAAGCTAGTGGCAATTTATGAAGGCAAAGGATTAAAATAAGTTTTCAAATAAAATTTACAAGGGAGAATAAAATTATGGCACAGCCAAACGACGACGTATTTAACGACAGCGCAAAGGACACGACCGCGACCGGACGCGATATTCCGGGCGGCGACGGCACGGTTTCGGACGAAGATGTGAAACATATTGACGGCAGCGACGACAAAGGCAAGCCGACCGGACAGGATCATTCGACCGAAAACCGCG
The DNA here is from genome assembly GCA_043772175.1 of Pyrinomonadaceae bacterium. Classification (GTDB taxonomy): domain Bacteria; phylum Acidobacteriota; class Blastocatellia; order Pyrinomonadales; family Pyrinomonadaceae. The sequence continues at coordinate 4,061 of JAYVGL010000296.1, forward strand.
AAAATCAGATGCCGACGAGCGGCGTGGGCGCGATTCAAAACAGCAGCGATGCCGAATCGGACATCGCGCATATCGAAGGCGACGAATAATGTTTAGAGTTCAAGCGTTCCGAGTTCAAACTTCAGTTGATCTTTCCGTCGCATTTCGCGGTCGGAAGAAGCAAGCTGAAGTTTGAACTCGAAACTTTGGGAATGATGAATCGAAAGCTGATAATCCTATTAATCGCCGCCGTTATTTTTGTCGGCTGCGCGAAATCGAACGATCCGAACAAGCCCGACGAATCAGCCGTTGATAAAATAAAAGCGCGGCAGTTGAGCGATAAAATCGTGAACGATATGATCGTCGGAAACAGTTCGGACATCTGGCTTTTATCCGAAGAAGCCTTTCGCACGAGCAATTCGCAGAAGCAGTTCGCGCAATTGTTGGAGCAGATGACGGCGGCTTACGGCAAAATTTTGGAAACTGAATTCAGAACGGACGAATATAGTTTTGAACCGCGCACCGTCGGCGGCAGAAAGCCGATGCGGAAGTTTTGGTATGCGTTGAAAACCGACCGGCACGAAAAGGGAACGCACTTTATTTTCGTGCAAATCGTCCCCGACGGCGACCGTCCGGCGTGTTCGTCGTTCTCAATCGTAACTTTCCCGAAAGGCGTGCCGGACTTATTAAAATAAAATTATGAATGAAGAAAACAATATGGAATTCAAAGACACTGCATCGCAGATCGAAGGCATCAAAGAAATTTTCGCCGATGCTAAAACCGAAGACGGCTGGGATTTGAGCGAAGAGATGCTTTACAGCTTTTATTTCGTTGACGAAAACGTGGACAAACTCGAAAAACTGGGGCTTAAACTCGAAGCCGACGGCTACGACTTCGTTGATATTTTTGAACTCGGCGATGAGGAAACCGAAAAATCAACCGGCGAATATCTTTTGCACATTGATAAAGCCGAAGTCCACACGCCCGAATCACTGGCGCAGCGCAACGTCGAATTCAAGAAACTTGCCGAAGAATACGAACTGAAAACCTACGACGGCTGGGAATTCGGCGAGGTCGGCGATTACGACGAAGACGAAGAAGTTGAGGACGAAGACGAAGACGAAGACGAAAAATAAACCAGCCGCGATAAATTAACAGAGTGAGCAGGGAGAACGGGACAAAAACTAAAATCCCGTTCCCACTGTCCATCCTGTTAATTTTTGCTTGAAATTTGAGAAATCCCGACGAACAAAACGAACGGCTGCCGGAAAGCGCGGAAACGCTCGGCTTGCGGCAGATGATTTATCTCGGCAAAGGCGCGTCCGTCGTTCGCCAAGTCATCCACGCCGTTATCAGCATCGCGCTCCGGCTTTTTTTTCGCCGCATCGAAGCCGTCAACGTCGAGCGCGTTCCGAAAACGGGCGCAATCATCTTCGTTCTTAATCACCCGAACGGTTTGGTTGATCCGGCATTAGTCTTTGTGTCCCTGGCGCGGCGCGTCTCATTTCTCGCTAAATCAACGCTTTACGATAATCCAATCGGCGCGTTTCTACTGCGAACCTTCGAGATTCTCCCGATTTACCGCCGCATTGATGCCGACGCGAAATCCGAAAGCAATGCCGTAACTTTCGACAATTGCTTTGAACTCCTTCGGCGCGGACGCTGCATCGCCATCTTTCCCGAAGGCATCTCGCACGACGAAACGCAGCTGCAAAAAATAAAAACCGGCGCGGCGCGAATCGCTCTCGGAGCGTTCGAGAAGGTTTCAGATTCCAAATTCCAGATTCCAGATTCGGAGCAAATTCAAAATCATCATTCATCATTAAAAATCGTTCCCGTCGGGCTTTATTACACTTCTAAAACTTCGTTCCGAAGCGAAGCTCTAATTCGTTACGGCGAAGTTTTCGAGGTCGAACCCATCGAGTTGGACGAAACGGGCGAGCCGCCGCGTGAAGCGGTTCGGGAACTGACGGCGAAAATCGAAAAATCTCTCCGCGACGTTACTTTGAATCTGCAAACCGAAACGGAACTCGACGCGGTTCTCAAAGCCGAAGCGTTGTTTTCGTCCGTGTTTGAAAACCTGATTTTCAAGCAAACCCTAACGCAAACCGTTCGCCGATTGCAGGATTTGGCGGCGAAATACGCGCTTCTGGAAAAGAACGATCCGCAAAAAATGCGCGAATTAAACGAAAAAGTTACGCGCTATGAAAACAACTTGAAACGCAGCGGCATCACGACGGAGAGTTTATCGGTTTTGCAGCATCCGACGTGGTATGTTTTTCGATATTTAATTTTGCGCGTCGTCTTTTTGCTTGCGTTTGCGCCTTTGGCGATTCTCGGCGCGATCATTCATTCGCCCGCTTATCTTTTCTCAAGTCTCGCCGGTAAAATCTTCAAAACGCACGACACCGACATCGCCGGTTCGAGTTCGACCATCATCGCCGCCATCGGTTTAATGCCTTTGACGTGGCTTATCGTCGCTTCGATTGTCTGGTATTTTGTCGGCTGGCAGTTCGCGCTGATCTCAATTCCGATCACGATCATTTGCGGCTACATCGCACTGCGCTCGTCGGAAACTTTGGTTGATCTGCGCGTTTGGCTGAAATCGGCGTGGCTTCTGTTTCGGCAGCGGGCTTTGTTTTTACGGCTGTTGGTTCAGCGCAAAACTATACAGAAAGAAATCGGCGAGATTGTCGGGGATTGATTTAGAATTCAGGATTCAAGAATAACTCTAAATCCTGAATCCTGAATCCTGAATCCTGAATCATTCATTAACCATCACCTCGACCGGATCAATGCCCGACGCTTTCCAAGCCGGATAGAGTGCGCCAAATAAACTGCCGCCGATGGCGATTAAAATCGCCGTTAAAATCCAGTTGCGGCTGAACTCGAACTGTAAATCGAACGACGTTTGCAGAATATAAGAAGCGATAATCGAAACGATGCCGCCGAGGGTAACGCCGAGAACGCCGATGAGAAACGCTTCGCCTTCGATAACGCGGATGATGAAAGATTTCGACGCGCCGAGCGATTTCAAGATGCCGATTTCCTTGCGCCGTTCGGTGATCGTCGTATACATCGAAAGAAGGACGAAAATCGTCGAAACGAACGCGCCCAAACCGATCAGAACTTTCAAAAAAGTATTCAAAGCCGGAATTCTGTCCTGCGCGTCAATGATTAAATCGCGGGTCAGGTTGATTTTATTTCCCGGCAAAGTTTGGTTGATGCGGGCGGCGACTTCATCAACATTCGCGCCGTCTTTTAACTTAACGAGAATATACGTGCATTTGTCGGTTTCGAGCGCGTCCTGCATCGCGGCGAGCGACATCTTGATTCGTGCGCCGGACGGCGGCGCGAACACGCCGACGATTTTATACTTTCTGCCGCCGAAAAGTTCCATCGCGTCGCCGACTTTCAACTTATCGTCCGCCATCTGCCGTTCGTCAATGATGATTTCGTCGTTGGCGTTCGGCGCACGTCCCGCTGCAATCTGCATTTCGTTCATCGCGGCGAACGAATTCCATTCAACGCCGTCGAGCTGGCGAATTCCCCAGCGTCCAGTCGTGTCCGGCGTGATGTAGCGAATGACGGGAACGGTTGACTGCACGCCTTCGATTTCCAACAGACGCTGCGCGTAAGTCGTCGAAACCGAAGCGTTGGAACTCGTCATTTCCATCGCGCCCGGACGAGTGAAAACGATCTCCGCCTTCCAATTCGCCGCCCGTTTGACCATACTTTCCGACATTCCACGCGCCAAACCCGTAAACAGCAGAATTAAGACCACGCCCAACGCCACACCGATGACGCTGATTAAGGTGCGAAACGGTCGCGTTTTCAAGTTGGCTAAAACTAATTCGAGCATAATTTTTTATGATTCGCTGCTGACTAATTTTACGAAATCGAATGTTCCGGCTTTCTCCCGGTCAATGAATAATTCTTGGCGCGTTTGAAAATCGGCGTAAATTCGGTCGTAAGTTTCGAGCAGAAAATCGGTTGATTTTTCCCGCGTGTTTTCTCTGACGGCTTCAAAAGCGCGTTCGATTTTACGGTTTCGCAACGCTTCATTGCTGACGATCTCAGTGACGGCGGCGGCGAAATTTTCGGCGGTCGGTTCGACCAGCCAGGCGTTTTCATTCGTTGCATAAGACAACAGTCCGCCCGCGTTCGGGGCGAGCGTCGGCGTGCCGGAAGCCATCGCTTCGAGCGGGGCGATGCCGAACGGTTCACGCGGATTCGGATGCACGAAAACATCGGCGTTGGCGTAAAAATCCGACAGCGTTTCTTTGTCCAAATGTCCGAACTGGATAATTCTATTCGGAAATTTCCCGGCGGTTTCTGTCTCCAGCCAACCGGCTTGCGGTCCCGCGCCGGCGACTAAGAGGCGATAATCTTTTCGAATATCTTTCGCCAGTATTTCCATCATCTTCGGCAGCAGTTCGATGTTTTTTTCCGGCGAAATGCGTCCGGCGTAAAGTAAGACGATTGAACTTTCAGGAATTCCGGCGCGTTCGCGCATCGCTTTTTTCACTTCGTCGGACTTTCGCGCCGGCGAAAATTGTTCGGCGTTGACACCGCGCGGGCAGACGAAAATTCTTTCTTCAAACGGAACACGCGGCGATTTGAAAAAACGCCAGCACCAGTTGAACAAACGATCCGAACGGCGCGGATTTTCTGATTTCTCGACCGATTTGTAAAATTCCTCCGCCGTGTATGGCGAATTGGCGATGTGAAAATCGAACGACGGCAGCAGGTAATTGCCGACCACCCGCCGCGAAAGCCATCTGCCGAATGCGCCTTTCGTCATAAACGAAGCGATGTTGTCGTCCATCCGCTCGCACGAAAAATGCACGAGCAACGGTCTGCCGATCTGCCTGAATCTGCCGATGCGAATCATCGCGCCCAACATCGAAAGCGTGTATTTGTCCGTAACTTCAATGATCTCCGGCTTTTCATTCAGAAGAATTTTCCGAATCACCGAATCGTTCAACATATAATGCCAGGGCATCATCACGCGATAGCGTTTATCGAAAACCGGCGATTGTTTGGCGGGAACGTAATAAATCCTGGCGAATTCGTTAATTTCTTCGACTTCCTCGACTTCACCCGGCACGATCAGGCGAACAAATCGCTTGTGTCGTTCGGCGGAGGCGAGCAGGTTGTTGTAACTCGTGCTGATGCCGCCCGAATTCTTGTGATAATAGTTGGTGATATGAACCGATTTAATTGGCACTGCTTGATAAATTCGTTTCTCAAATTCAGGAAAATCTTAACAATTAGTTCGCAGAATCGGAAAATGTCCAGTCCGATTCCCTGGTAAATTCAGCTTTCCCTAACCGCAAATTAACTTAGGCGCGAACATTCTTTTTGAATTCCATACACATTTTATAGTATTCAAACGTCTTTTCAAAAACGCGCTCCCAGGAGTGCGTCTGCGCGGAACGGTGCGCGGCGCATCCAAGAGTTTTTAATCGGCGCGGGTTTTCGGCGAGAGTAACGACCGTTTCGATAAAATCACGATTATCTTCGGCGATAAAACCGTCCGCGCCGTGTTCGATTAAAAATTTCGGTCCGCCCTCCTGCATCACGACTGCTGGAACGCCCGCCGCCATCGCTTCTAAAACGACATTGCCGAAGGCATCGGTTTGGGAAGGGAACACGAACAAATCCATATTCGCGTAAGTTCGCGCTAATTCTTCGCCGAAAATTTCGCCCGTCAGGTGTTTGTTTCGCAGGTTACTTTCCAACCAATCGCGCTCGCCACCTTCGCCGACAATCGTAAATCTATAATTCTCGACGTGCGCTTTTTGCAGTCCCGCCTCGATTTCGCCGAGAAACCGGACGTTTTTTTCGGGGCGCAGTCTGCCGACGAAACCAATGTTGATTTCCTTGTCGTCGGCGCGGGCGCGTTTGGTCGGCGACAGGAAATCGGTATCTACGCCGCGTCCTAAAAGAAACGACGGGCGGCGCGTCGCCCGTCGAATCTCGCCAACCAATTCTTCGTTCGGCGCAAGCTGCATCTGCGCCAGAAAATAAAGTTTCATCAAACCTTTGAAAACGATTTTCTCGATTGTTTTGCCGATTTTGTTTTTGATGTCGGCGGAACGGAACGGCAGAATGCTGGTCAGTCGCTGGGCGGCGTATTCGTGCGCGTTGGTGTGCCAGGTCGCCGCCGCCGGGATTTTTTTGAAGTGGGCGAAATAATATCCGAATTGACTGATGTCGTTTAAGCCGGTGATGTGGATGACGTTCGGCGCAAAGTCTTGCAGCGTTTGAGCAACGAGTTTTTTATGTTGCCACAAAAACGGATCGAATTTGAGCGCGCCGTCAAGCGGGATCGAAACCTTCCCGCGTCTCAAATCTAAAAAAGAAACGCTGCCTTCCTTATAAAATTTCGTCTCGCTGCCGGAGCGAACGCATAGAAATTCGTAGTTTTTCGCTTTCGTGTAATTTACGAGCCGCCGCAGAAAGTTCGCCGCGCCATTGGTTTCGTGAAAGGTATCGGCAAAGAGAGCCACGCGCGGAGTCGAATTCATATCAGCTTAGGCATCCGCCGACGTTTTCGAGCCGGTTCGATACAAAAAAATCGCCGCCGTAATAATGCCGATTGCCAGTAAAATCAATCCGTCAACGCCCCAGAAAGAGGCGAAACTCGTTTTGCCTTTGCTGTAAGTCCAAAGAGGTTTGTTGGTGATCGCCCAGCCGAGCATCTGCGAAAACATCCCGAATGCGGTGATGCTCATCAGGACGCGAATGTATTCGCCGCGCCTGAACATTCTGACGATTTCGAGCGGGATAAATGCCATAAACTCGAAAATCAAAACGGGAAACTTCGCCAAATCGCTCCAGATTGACTGGCTTTCCGCCTCGCCGACGATCATCACGTCGCGCCGCATTATGAACAAACTGAACAACGCCGATAAAACCGAAATGCAGATCGAACGCAGAATCGCCGCGTCGGTGTGATCGCCGGTTTGGGTGAAATAGGCAAATCCGGTTTGCACGAAATACTCGAAAACGTGGCTGATAACGGGAACGATCAAAAGAATCGCCAGCAGAGCTTTCCACGCCGGTTCGACGCGGCGAAAAGCCTGAATCAACGCCCCGCCGACACCGGCGAAAACAAAGCGGAAAATAAATTGCGCCAACGCCGCGCCGAGCGCGAGTTTGATGCTTTCGCGCCCGACCAGATAGGTAATCAGAAAAATCGGCGCGCGCAGAGAGCCGCTCATTATCGCGCCTTTGTAGTTCCAGTAACGGAGGAGCTGCGCCGGATCGTGCCACACGCCGCTCAATGCTTCGCCGATCGTTTTGCTCGCCGCGAGCGGCGGCGGATCAAATGTCATTTCGTTCATTTTACAGATTTTTTGCTGGTCGCCTGCGCCTCTTCCATCTGGATGCGCCGGCATTCGTCGTAGGCGCGGTAAACTTTCTCGAAAACCGCGTCCCAGGAACGGCGCAGAGCGGCTTTACGCGACTGTTTTTTCATTTCGAGAAGTTTTCCCGGATCGTGCATCAATTCCAAACAATACTTGACGAATTCGTCGAGATTGGCAGCGATGAATCCGGTTTCGTTGTGGCGCACGATGTATTTCGGTCCGCCCTGATCGGTTACGATTGCCGGAACGCCCGAAGCGTTGGCTTCCTGCACGACATTGCCGAAAGTTTCCGTTTCCGACGGAAATACGAAAACGTCCATATTAGCATACGCTTCCGCCAAACGCTCGCCTTCGAGAAAGCCGGTTACTTCGACGCGGCTCATATTTTTCTCCAGAAAGCCGCGTTCGCTGCCTTCGCCGACGACGAGAAATTTGAAATTCGTCTGTCCGGCGGCGAGCAGTTTCTTTTCCAGATCGGCGAGCAGGCGCACGTTTTTCTCCGCCCGCAGTCTGCCGACGAAGCCGAAACGCAAAATTCCGTCGCCGACGGTTCGTTTGGCGGGCGAAAAAAACTCGGTGTCCACGCCGCGCGACATAATCGCCGTTTGACGTTTCGTGCCTTTCGCCAGCAATTCAATCAATTCCTGATTCGGAGCCAGCACGACTTTCGGGATTTTGTAAAACAGAATCAAGCCGTCCAGAATTTTTCGTTCGGCGAAATTCGCCGCTTTCGAGGCAAACGACGCGGGCAGAAACTCGAACATTTTGATTAGTCTGGAGGCGGCGAATTCGTGGACGTTCGTATGCCACGAACCGAGAACCGGAATCTGCATTTTCCAGCCGAGATAAACGCCGATGATGCTGATGTCGTTGATGCCGGTGATGTGTATGACATCGGGTTTGAATTTGACCAATTCGCGCAGAACCCGCGTCGCGTGGCGTTGAAAAAAAGGATCGTAAGCCAAATCTTCGTCGAGTTTGAAAGAAAGCGGCGAGCGTTTTAAGGTGAGAAAGGTAACGCTGCCGTCCTGCCGAATTTCCGTTTTTTTGCCGGCGTAAACGCACAACATCGGATAACCTCTTTTTCCGGCATAACCGACTAATCTTTGACTCGTCATCGCCGCGCCGTTGACTTCAAGATATGAATCGGGGAAAAAAGCGACGCGCAGAGGGTTATTCACAATGGTAGTTTTAGATTCCAAACTTCAAACTTCAGATTATTTTATGACTTGATATCCTGAAATCTGGAATTTGAAAGTTGAAATTATTTTCAACTTGCCTTCGCCCGTTCCGCCGTCAGGCTGACATTGATTTCCTGTAGATCAGGAATTTCAAAATTCGTTTGCGAAACGTCCTGCGGCACACGGTCGCGGCGTTTCATCGCCAAACGGAAAAGCGAACGCAGACGCGGACTGCCCGAAACGCCGAGCGTCCAGGTCGCCCATTGCAGCCACCGCGGTCCGCCGTATTCCCAATGCACCGACAGTTTGCGAAGTCCGAGACCGTCGTAATCGTAATAAACGCGGTCGAACCAGCGGCGGCGGCTTTCAGGGAATTCAGGATAATGGCGCAGAATTTCGCTGAACGATTGAAGTTGACGCGAATGCAAAGGCTGTTTGTATTCGGGCATCAACGCCACTTCGCTGCGTTTGTCAACGCGAATTTCCTCGGCGAATTCGGCGAAGGTTTTGGCGTTCGTCAGATTGATAACCGTATTCGGTTTGCAGCCGTGGCGGTCGCCGCCGGTAACAATCGGCAATCCTAACGCTTCCGCCATTTCAATGACGGCTTTGTTTTCCGACCACGAACGAAAACCGTTGATCTCGAAAGCGTGAATCCAGCGTCCGTGTTCTTTCAAAAAGTTTTTCAGCAAAATCGCGTGTTTTTCCCTGCCGACCATTTCAATGTCCCACAACGGATGATTGAGAATCACCAGAACTTCCGGCAGCGAGTAGAACAGAGCGAAAATTTCGGTTAATTTTGCGCTCGTCTGATTTTCCTTCTCGAACGTGAAATCGAGCAGCGTTTTCGATAATTCGACAGCGCGTTCCTTCGGTAAATTGTGAACGCCGACGTGGAAAAACCCGAACTCGAACGGAACCGTCCACTCCATCGAAATCGGTGCTTGTTCATTCGGAACGCCTTCGTTAATTTGCAGATTGGCGGCGATACAGTCGTGATCGGTAATCGAAGTGATGGCATCGAGTCCGGCTTCGTTGATCTGTTCTTTTTCGATTTTGTAAACTTCGTGCGCCGACATCGGCGGCGACCAATATGCGCCGGAAAACTCGATTTCCTTGCCCCGGCGTTTCAGATGACTTTTGTTTTCCTTGTGCCAAAAATAAGAAATGATCGGAAGTTTAACGGCGTAATGCGGAATGAATTCCAGCAGTTCTTTGGAATGCTCGGTATGACAATGAAGGGAAACGCCGGTTTTAGCTGTTTTGCTCAAATCTTTTGGTTCGTGCAAAATATGCAAGCGCGTTCGTTTTAAGTTCATTATTTTCTCCGTTCTTTCTCCTCAGAATAGCCTCAGTCGAATATACAAAATTAGCAAATGAAAAGTTCAAAGTAAATTCGTCAGATGTCTCGTCATTGTAAACTGCTGCATCGGTTCGTGTTGAAGCGTTGATCGAGAAGACAGAATGCCGGAATTGAGAAATTTAACACCAAGACAAACGCCCTTTTGTAAACCGGTGAGATAAAATTAGCTCTCAACTCTATCGCCTTTAAAAATCTTGACACTGGGCAAATTAACGATATATCGTTGATTAATAATAAAACGAATAGAACTAACGAGAAATTATGTTGCTTATTCCTAAAACACCGCTTTCTAACTTAGATAATGACCCTTTGGATAACATTCAATACAAGTACTTTTTCGGTGA
>JAYVGL010000297.1:0-4179 GCA_043772175.1 Pyrinomonadaceae bacterium
ATCAGAAAGTTTTTTTCGCTAACCGGTAATTTCATTTGTTTTATTATCGCAAAATTGCGCTTTTAGACAATCGGTTTTAATCTGACAAAGTAGAATTAACGACTACATAGAAATAAAACAGAATTTTGCCTTTCGGAAATTTCGTCCAAGTGAATTAAACGGCGGAAGATTTGCGGAAAGCATAATTCGTTTGATTCAACACCTTCACAATCCGCCATTTACTCCATTTGGAACACATTTAAGCGATATAGATGGAGTAATTCGTCGAGTTGAAAGTAATACAACGCTTCACGATTCTATGCGATTTTTTATTCCTCGTTTGGCAAGAATATTGGTTGATGTAAGGAATAGACGTGATGTTGCTCACGTTGGTGGTGATGTAAATCCAAATGTTTCAGATTCAATTTTTATTTCACATACAGCAGATTGGATTCTTACCGAAATACTTCGTATTTATTACAACTGTTCTATTGATACGGCAAAAAAAATTGCAGAAAGTTTAAATGAATTTGCCCTTCCAATAATTGCAGATATTGATGGTTTTGTTCGTGTGCAAAATACTAATCTCAATTTTGAAGAGAAAACGATTGCCATTCTTTACTATAAAAATCCGTCAAAAGTTTATGACCAAGATTTAATTAAATGGACAAAATACTCAAATGCCTCAACATATAAAAAGAAGATTCTTGGGAAACTTGATAAAGATGCGCTTGTTCATTATGAATCTGGATTATGCACATTGCTTCCAAAAGGAATACTTTATGCCGAAAAACATATTCCAATGGATGTGCTAGTTTAGTAAGTTTTGTCAATTATTGAGTCAAGCCAACTCTAAATTTATTGTCGAAAACCTTGCAAAATGCTAAATTGAAATTATTATTTTCGAGGTTAAAAAGCTATGGCGAATGATTTAGCGCAAATTGTGGCGGAAAAGATGCAGGTTTTGCCGATTGAAGAACAGCAGAAGGTGGTCGAGTTTGTTCAGACTTTGGGTAAGGAAAAAAGAAAAAGTTTGTTGGAGAAAATTCAAGACAGAGTAAGCAATTTGTCGGAGGAAACGCTGGAAAAACTTCCTGTTGACGGTGCGGAAAATCTTGATCATTATCTTTACGGCTCGCCGAAAAAAGCTGAATGAAGCGCATATTTGCCGATACATTTTATTGGACTGCTTTGCTCAACCCCAAAGACCAATGGCATTCGTCCGTCAACGAAATTCAACCGAAAATTGCCGATGTCCGACTGGTTACGACGGAAACGGTTTTAATCGAATTGCTCAATTTTTATTCGGAATATGGTGCAGAAATGCGCCAAACTGTGGTTGATACGGTGCGCGATATTTTAGTTGATTTAGACATCGAATATATTTCACACTCGCCCAAAATTTTTCTCGGAGCACTCGATTTTTACGAAGAGCGTTTGGACAAAGGTTACAGCTTGACCGACTGCGTTTCGATGCTGACGATGAAAACTCTCAACATTCACAAAATTCTCACGCACGATAATCATTTTGAGCAGGAAAGTTTGACGATTTTGCTTTAACCGAACTTCTCCGCAAATTCTGGTTGGCATTGAGTAAATCTCATCACGCTGAAGGAGAGAGATGTCTCCGAATTTTGAGAGGATCATCCGATCAATCGCAGGGTTGGCAAGCGGCGTTTTCGTCTTCCTGTCGGCATTCCGCCGATTGTTCAAAATGTCTCCGCCGCGAAAACGAGAAAGACTCGATCAACCGATTTTCCCGCTTTGCTACGCGCCGAAAATGCGAATCTTGAATTCGTCGTTCGCCGTGTAGATTTCGACGCGCCGGTCGGAAAAGTGTTTCGACGAGCGCAAAATCATCGGCAAGCCGCCTTTCGGGACGTTCGTGCCGTATTCGCGTTTGGAAAAAATCGCGGCGATCTGCGGATTCAGACGCTGCGTGATGCCGTAGCGAATGGCGCGGGCGGCGGGCGGCGCGAAACCGTTGGTGCGGCGCGGATTGATAATTTCAATCGCGTTGTCGTAAATGAGAACGCGCGTCGGAATTTCCCGAATCGCCAAATCGCGGTGGGCGACAGCGTTGGCGACGGCTTCCCGCATCGAAAAAGCGTGATAATTGCCGCGCGCTTTGACGATGGAATCGCCCGTTGATTCGACTGTTTTGCGGCGCGGTTTGTCTTTCGCCAAGTCGCAGTAACGCTCGATAAAACGCATCACGGATTCATATAAAAACAACAGATTGCCGGTGATTTCGTTCGTTTCAACCAACTGTGCGCTGCCGTTTTCGCCCGCCAGACGCGACACCGTGATTTTTGAATGCGGCAGCGTTTCGACGATTTTTTCGTTTTTGCCGAACAGTAAAAGCGCGGCGACCGTCGGCATAAATTCATCGGCACTGCCGATTGCCAGCAACAAATCTTTTTTCAGAAATTCGCTCGTTTGGTAATTCCCCATTCCGCCGATGTCGTCGCCGAACGCGGCGGCGAAAGTCCATAAAAGTCCGTCGTCAAAATCCGACTCGGAGACGTTTTGCAGAGGAATGTTTTCGTAATTGAGCGGGCGAATCTCGCTTAACCAATCGGACAATTCACCGCGCGAGATTTCGCGTTTTTCCGCCCCGACGCGAATGTAAAATCTGCCGTCGCGGGTGCGATACGGGCGGCGTTTGCCTTCGACATCGAGGACGACGACGACGCGGGCGTTGTCAAAAGAAATGCTGTCAATCAAAGGCAGCAGCGGCGGATAAATTTCTTCGCGGCAGATGCGGACGAGTTCGGCTTGGACTTCTTCCGGGCTGCGAACGCCTTCGACGCGCAGTTGATCAGTGATCCCGAAAATCATCGTCCCGCCGTCAGTGTTGGCAAGGGCGACAATTCCTTTGGCGATTTTGTCCGAGTTGGAAAGTTTGACTTTGAGTTCGAGATAAGTGTCTTCGCCGCCGCGAATCAGGCGCAGGAGTTCCGTTCGGGTGGTTTGCGGCGACGGTTGATTTTGGAGATATTCCTGAAAAGAACGCTCGGCGAAAGATTCGGAATGCGGATTAAAGCGAAATTTTTTGCGTGGCATTTTTCAAGGCGTGTAAATTTATGTTAAGACGGCACACGCTGCTTTTTCCAAACCGCCCGAATGCGCTTCGCCGGTGAAAAACGCATTGCTGGAATCGAATTATCAACTCTTTTAATTGAAACATTTATGCCTGCAAAAGTAAAAGAAACGTGAAAATCAGTCGTTTTGTTTGCGCTTTGCCGATTTTTTTCGCAAACTTATCACGTCCGAATTATTTCAACCTAAAAGCTAAACTTATAAATTGGAAACGGAAGTCATCATAACTTACGTCGGTCTCGGCTCGAATCTCGGCGACCGAGCGGGCAATTTGCTGCTCGCCGTGCGCGGCTTGATGGAGGCGAGTTTCACCGTCTGCAAACTTTCCGCGATTTACGAAACCGCGCCGTTCGGCGTTGATGCGGCAGAAAATCACGCGCCGTATCTGAATATGGTCGCCGAAATTCACGTCAAAAGCGTTTCGCCGTCGCAGATGCTGGCGCGAATGCTTCGCATCGAATATCTTTTGGGGCGGCGCGACAAAAATTTGAAAAAACCGCGCACGGTTGATCTCGATTTACTTTTATTCGGCGACATCAAATACGACACCGAATTTTTGACCGTGCCGCATCCGCGAATGCACGAACGCCGGTTCGTTCTCGTGCCGCTTAACGAACTCGCACCGCACGTCGTTCACCCGATTTTGCATAAGGAAATCAAACAGCTTTTGCTTGATGTCGAAGACAATTCGGCGGTCAAACGCTGGAACGTGAGCGGATTTCAGATTCCAGGTTCTAAATCTAGAATCTAATCCAATGAATTAAAAATATATGCGTTAATAAAAGCAATTATCAATAGTGCTGAGAAAAAAACAGCTACCTGGTGGAAAGGTTTTGGAGAAGGCGTATTTATTAATTTGGGCTTGCAAATTCTGTGGCGAATCTTTGAATACATATTCTCAATCCCATTCGACTTCGCTTTCAGTCTGGCTATGATAATTATATGTTTGACGAGCTATCCTTTATTCGTCCGACACACTGTAAATGTTTGGACAACGGACAAAAGACAATGGACATTTACCGCTTGGTCAATCATCTCAGTAGTGCTGACGCTTTTGGCTTTCATTTTGTCTCACATTGTCGAGCCGAAAGGTTAAGT
>JAYVGL010000298.1:0-9187 GCA_043772175.1 Pyrinomonadaceae bacterium
TTGCGCGCGCCGGAAAAATGGATGCCTTTGGCGATTAATTCCTTGCCCGTTCCCGATTCGCCTTCGATTAAAACCGTGACATCGGTCTGCGCGACGCGCTCGACCAGATCGAAAATTCGCCGCATCTTTTCCGAATTTCCGACAACGCTTTCCAGCCGAAAATCTTCGTGAACGAGCCGGCGCAGACGGCGGTTTTCCGCTAAAGCCGCGCCGTATTTGAGAGCCTTTTCGACCGTGAGCAGAATCGCCTGACGATTAAAAGGTTTGGTAATAAAGTCGAACGCGCCGCCGCGCATCGCTTCGACCGCCGTTTCGACATCGCCGAAAGCCGTGATGACGATGATCGGCGTTTCGGCGTTAATCGCGCCCGCCCGCCGCAATAATTCCGCGCCCGACATCTGCGGCATTCGCCAGTCGGTAATCAAACAATCAAAATCGGCGGACGAAAAACTCTCCAACGCCAGTGCGCCGTTTGCCGCCGTCAAAACTTCGTAATTCGCTTCCTGCAACTGAAATTCCAACACGCGGCGCAGCGAATCATCGTCGTCGGCAAGCAAAATTTTGGCGTTTTTTTTGTTCACTGAAAATCTTTGAAAAAATCAATTATTGCACGATTATTTTGCCGCGAATCATATTCATCCCGCAGACAAACGAAAATTCGCCCGTTTTGTCGGGCGTAAATTCAATCGGCGTGGTTTTGAAGGCGGGCAAATCGCGGACAATGCCGAAGTCGCTGAAAATTACCTGTTCGCTGCACGATGAAGTTTCGTCGCGGTAAAAATTGAGCCGCACCGGAACGCCGCTTTTGACGACGATGACATCGGGCGCATAGCCGCCTTTGACGGTCACCTTAATTTCCTGAACGCCCGTTTCGTTCGTTTCGGCGGCGACGGTTTCGCGCTCGCCGAAAAAATACCAGAGCGTCAAAGCAATTAAAATGATGCCGCCGATGACGACTGTAATTTCGGTTGTGTCCATAAATTAACTCCGCAGTAATTAAACTTTTTAAAAGCCCGACATTGTTTCGTTTCAGACGTGTCGGTGTTCCGACGCTTCGCCGCGACCGAGCAAATAGCCGAAACCTGTCACGACCAAACAAACCGCTCCGGCGATTGATAACGTTACCGGCGTTCCGAATTTTGCCGCCGCGTGTCCGATTGCCGGATACGTTACCAGCCAGCAAGCGTGTGTCAGCGCGAAATGGGCGGCGTAGGCTTTGCCGCGTTCCGCTTTGTCCGTGTGTTCCGCCAAAAGTGTGGACGAAGGAATCGCAATCAAGGCTTGTCCCGCGCCGTTCAAAAACCACAAAACCGCGAAAACGAACAGCGGCGGAACGAGCAATCCCGGCAGCAAAATCACGCCGAGCAATACGCCGCCCAAAACGAGTGAACGCTGCGCCCAAACGTGCCGCCGCCCGTGCAGAGCAATTTTAGAATTGATATTTTGTTCGTAAATTCCGGTAATGCGTCCGAGCGCAATCGCCGCGATGGTCGAACCCAAACCGAGTCCCGCCATTACCAGTGCATATTCGGTGTCGCCGCGTCCCAACGCTTCGCGGACAAAAGCGACGGTGGCGACAATCGCCGCCGCGCCCGCCGTCGCTTCGGCGAAACTCAAAATAATCGCCTGCCTGAGCGACGGTTCGCGCAGTAAAATTCGCGTTCCCGTTTGAATTTCCGCAATGAAAACTTTGAAGGAAAGCGGCAGCGTTTGACGGGCGACGAACGGCATCACGGCGAATAAAACCAGACCCGCGGAAATCAGATAACTCAAGGCATCGAACCAAAAAACCCAGCGCACGCCGAGCCAGGCGACGAGCAGACCGGCGAGCGCGGGCGCGGCGAACGCTTCGATGTCAACGGCGACGCGCGAGTAGGAAATTGCTTTGACGTATTGCTCTTCGCCGACGATTTCGGGAATACTCGCTTCAAAAGTCGGCGTGAAAAACGCGGTCACGGCGTTTATCAGAAAAATCAGCGTATAGATTTGCCAGATTTCGGTAATCAACGGAAACAAGGCGAGCAAACCGAAACGCAGAACATCGGCGGCGATCAGCATTTTCTTGCGCGAAAAACGGTCGGCGATGACTCCGGCAGGCTGTGAAAAAATCAGAAACGCCAGAATCCGCAGAAAAAGTGCGTTGCCGATCACGGCAGTCGCCGACGCGCCGCCGGTTAATTGATAAGCGAAAATCGCCAAACCGACCGTCGTTACGCCGCTGCCGAGTAAGGAAATGATCTGCGCGGAAAACAGCAGTAGAAAATCACGATTGCGCCACAAACTTTTATTCATTCTTGTTAAACGGCGATTGACGATTTAAATGAACGAAGCCGCAAACTATTCGCCACAACCGACACGCTCGACAGCGACATCGCCGCGCTCGCCAGAACGGGCGAGAGCAGGATGCCGAAAATCGGATAAAGCAAGCCTGCCGCAATCGGAATGCCGATGACATTGTAAATAAACGCCCAGAAAAGGTTTTGTTTGATCGAGCGAATCGTCGCTTTCGAGAGCGCGATTGCCGTTACGACTCCGCGCAAATCGCCTTTAATCAGCGTGATGTCGCTCGCTTCGATGGCAACGTCGGTTCCCGTGCCGATGGCGATTCCGACATCCGCCTGCGCGAGTGCGGGCGCGTCATTGATGCCGTCGCCGACCATTCCGACGATTTTCCTTTCGGCTTGCAGACGCTTGATTTCGCCGGATTTTCCTTCGGGCAAAACTTCCGCCAGAACACGCTTGATGCCGACTTGCGCGGCGACCGCTTCCGCCGTCCGCCGGTTGTCGCCGGTCATCATCACGACTTCCAAACCTAAATTTTGCAGTGCGCGAATCGCGTCTTTCGATTCGGGTTTGATCGTGTCGGCGACGGCGACGATTCCCGCAAATTTGTCGCCAATTGCGGCGAACATCGGCGTTTTGCCTTCACTTGCTAATTTGTCAACCGTTGATTCCGCGCCGCTTAATTCGATTTTTCGCTCCGTCATCAAACGCAAATTTCCGAGCAGTAAATTTACGCCGCCGACTTGCGCTTCAATTCCGCGACCTTCGAGCGCGTTGAAATTCTCGACTTTATCGGTAGTTAAATTTCTATCCTCCGCCCCGCGCACGATTGCCGCCGCGAGCGGATGTTCGCTTAATTTTTCAGCCGCCGCGACGATTTTCAGCAAATCGTTTTCGTTGAAAGTTTCAGCCGCAACGACATCGGTCAAACTCGGTTCGCCTTTGGTGATCGTGCCGGTTTTGTCCAAAACAATCGTGTTTAATTTATGCGCCGTTTCCAATGAATCGCCGCCTTTAATTAAAATTCCGTTTTCCGCTCCGCGTCCCGTGCCGACCATAATCGCCGTCGGCGTTGCCAATCCCAAAGCGCACGGACAGGCGATAATCAGCACCGAAACGAAATTCACCAGTGCCATCGTAAAGCGAATTTCCGGCGAAGCGGCGACAAACCAGACGACGAAAGTCGCAATCGCAATGCAGATCACAATCGGCGTAAAAATGCCGCTGATCGTGTCGGCGAGTTTGGCAATCGGCGGTTTCGAGCCTTGCGCGTCCTGAACTAATTTGACGATTTGCTGCAATGCCGTGTCTTTGCCGACTTTCGTCGCTCGAAATTGAAACGCGCCGGTTTTATTGATCGTCGCGCCGAAAATAGCGTCGCCCGTTTTCTTCTCGACCGGTAGACTCTCCCCGGTCAGCATTGATTCGTCAACCGCCGATGAGCCTTCGACCAAAACGCCGTCAACCGGAATTTTCTCGCCCGGACGCACTAAAACAACGTCGCCGGGGATGACTTCTTCGGTTTCGATTTCGATTTCCACGCCGTTGCGAATAACGTGCGCCGTTTTCGCCTGCAATCCGACGAGTTTTTTGATCGCCGCCCCGGTCTGCCCTTTGGCTCTCGATTCGAGCATTTTGCCCAATAAAATCAGCGCGATAATCACGCTCGCCGCTTCGTAATAAACTGGAATGTTCGCCATCTTTCCCATTCCGTTCATCGCCGTTTGAGTTGACGCGAAAAAGCTCGGGGCAATCGTCGCCGCCGTCGAATAAATAAACGCCGCGCCCGTGCCGACGGCGATCAGCGTGTTCATATCGGCGGCGCGATGCCGGAACGCCGCCCACGCTCCCGTGTAAAATTGCCGCCCGCAGTAGAAAACCACCGGAATCGTCAAAAGCAGTTGCAGCCAGTTAACGCCGCGAAAATTCAAAAATCCGATTGTGCCGTGCGCCATCGCCGACACCAAAACCGGCGCGGACAAAACGGCGGCGATCCAGAATTTGCGTTTTAATTCGGCGTATTCGTCGGCGTGCGCTTTTTCCAGCGAGTCTTCCGCCGATTCGCTCGTGCCGGAAACTTCGCGCACTTTGTAACCGAAATCCTCAATCGCCGCCCGAAATTGTTTTTTATCGGCGGAACCCGGCAGATATTCAACCGAAACCTGCATCGTCGCCAAATTAAAATTCGCTTTGATTACGCCGCGCTGTTTCATTAAATGATTTTCCAGCGGCGCACCCGAACCCGACGGACGCACCGAATCATCCACGACGAATTCGATTTTCTGCGTTCCCGCCGTATCGTAGCCGACATCTTTGACGGTTTGGATCAAACCGGCGGCGTTCGTCATTGCGGGATCGTATTCGACCGTCGCTTTTCCCGTCGCAAAATTGACCGAAGCCTTCGCTACGCCCGCCTGTTTGTTCAATTTTTTCTCGATGCGGTTGGCGCACGCCGCGCACGTCATTCCCGTAATCGGCAAATCAACGCGCTCGCCCGCACCGTCGGTCGTCGAGTGGTCGCTGCGCTTTCCGCTCATTACATCCGCGCCGTTTACGCCGTTTCCCGCCGTTTGATTTTCGGCTTTTTTGACGAACCGCGCCGGATTCGCGTCGAACTTTTCACGACAGGCGGGCGAGCAGAAATAATAGATTTCGCCCTGAAAATCTCGCGTTCCCGCCGCTTTTTCGGGTGAAATCGTCATCCCGCAAATCGGGTCTGTAACTTGAATCGCCGTCGCTGCTGTTTCCATAAATAACCCCTTGATTTCTCAATCATTCCGAATCGCTTCATTCAACCGGAAACCCGATGTCGTCGAGTTTCGCTTCGATCTCGCCGCGCGAAATCTGTGCGCCGTGTTCGATTGAAACCGTTTTAGTCGCCACATCTACCTCGACATTTTTGATGCCGTCCATTTTGCCGAGCGCGTTTTTGATGCTGTTCGCGCAGCCGCCGCACGTTATATCCGGCGTTTTGACCGTTGTCGTCGTTGCCGTATTTTGTGTTTCCATATTTTTTTCCACCTCGATAAATTATTTATCCTCTTTTTTCTCCGTTTCAATGCGGCGACGATTGGTTCGGCTTTATCTTCGCGCCTTCAATCAATCGCCCTCGTCGTCGGGATTAACATCGTTCTTGAACTTGGTCAGTAAAATCGAAACTTCCGGCGAAGCCCTGACTTCGTGGACGACTTTCGCCTCGACGGTTACAAGTGCGCCGGGCGATAATTTGTGTATTTCATTTTCGCTTACATCGAGCAGCTCGCCCACGCCCGCCACGCATTGAACCGTAATCGGCTCGGCAGCTTGATGAGCTTTCAAAACCGCGTTTCGGCGCAAGGTGATTTGCATTATTTTCCGACGCGCACCGTCGAATAAAAGACTGCTTTCAATATCTTTGCCCTCGCCGATTGCAGTTTGCAGATTTAGTTTTTTCATAAAAATATCGCGCCGTTCTCTATTTGTCCGCCGTCGGCGAAGGTGCGTTTTGTCCTAAAATCGCCAACGGTCCGTTTCGTAATCCGTTCAGCCAGAGCGCGAGATTTTCGCTTCCTGCCGACCACACTATCAACACGGCGAACGTGCCGTAAATCGGCAGATGACCGACCAACTCCGTCCAGTTGAAAATCGTCAAAGTCAGGTTAATCGGAATCCACGCGATCAAAATTATCTCTCGCGGAAAAATGCCGAACAGAATCCATAATCCGACCAGTAATTCGACCGCACCGGCGCATAAAATAAACGTCTCGTTCGACATCGGAATGCCGAGCGCGGCGGTAAAATTCAGCGGATAGCGTTCGAGAAAAGCCGTCGCCAGCGGAATGTTGGCGAATTTTTCGGTGAACGCGACGACGATCAGACTCAAACCCAAACCCGCCCGCAACGCCGGAATCGCTTTTTCCATCAATTGCGCGGACGGTTCGAGTTTCGGCAAAAGCAAACGGTCAATCGAAATCGGACCGCGCCCCGCAAAGAAAAAGAAAGCGGCGAATCCCAGATACACTGAATTCTCCAACATCGGTTCGAGTCCGAGCAGAAAGACTCCCGCAAACCATAAAACGGCGAGCGCGGCGGCGGCGATTCTGGTCAAACCGCCGTAAAATATCGCCAGCGCGATACCGGTTTGCGCCAAGCCGAAAACATACATCCAAAATCCGGGCAGTTTGTTGTTCGGCGTAAACAGTTCGCCGCTGACACCGCTGACCAAGAGCGGCACGGCAACGTGAATGCCGAGAATGGCGGGAATCAAACCGTATAAAGCCGAGCGTCGGTCATCGGTCGTGCCGAAATTTTCCGGTCCCGGCACAAATCCTTTCCCGCGCTTTCGCCACCACAATCCGGCGGCGAGCGTGATGAGCAGGATCGCCCCGACAAAGGCGAGCGGCAGCGGGCGAAAAAATAAATCCCAGCGCAAACCGTAATTTTCGGTTTCGTGAAACCATTTTTCGTGCGCCGCCGCCTGTGATATTGCCGTAAAAATCAGCGTCAGACAAAGTGATAGTTTTTTTAAGTTAATTTTCTCGTTCATACTGCTTAAACAAATTTTAAATATATGAGAATGTTCTGTCTCAGCCGCATATCCGTCAACTTACTTGCGCTGAATTCTTTTGGATATGATGCAAACTAACCGTGCCGCAACAACTTCCGGCTTTGTTGACGACGGGCAAACTCGTTGAATGGTGTTCGTCGAGTTTCAATTTCGCTTCGTCGAGTGAATCGTCTTCACCGCAGCAACCAGACGCGGGGCGCATAATTTCTTCAACGCTGACTTCTGAAGCGAGTCGGTTTTCAGCCGCTACACTATGACGAACATCGCGTTCGGTTACGACTCCGACGAGATTGAGATTCTCAATATTGTCAACTACCGGCGAACAACCGCAACCCGATGTTTTCATCGCTTTTGCGGCACTTGCCGCCGTATCTTTCGGCGTGCAGCATTCAGACGCATCAATCGGTTTCATAACATCACTGCAACAACTCATTTTTTTTCCCCTTCTAATTTATAAAGTATTAAAGCGGCTGCCCACACTAGCGCAGACATTAATAAAAGCCACTTAAAGTCCGAGTCTATAATAAAATTTACGACGGTTATACAGCCGATTGAACTTAATCCTGCAAATGCAATCACCGGAAACGCGCCCCGCGCCCGCGCTCGAAAAGGATGAAAAAGCAATATAAGTTGTCAACAAACCGACGGTGAAAATATATCCGCCCATCACCCAAAAAACTTTTTGCAGCCAGCGAACAAGACCCGGCGCAGCCGCTTGAATCTCCGCTAAAGTCGTATCCATATAGCGGGCATCCTCCGGCAATAGAGGCGGGCGCAGAAAGATAAAGTAGAAACCAATCCCGATTAGAATAACTCCGCCGAGTGCCAGAAACTTTGGGTAATACGGATAAAGTTTCACTTTTACTGCTTGCGCCCCCTCTCTCAATATCCGGTTGAAAAATTAACTGTGTCGAGAAATTCTTACGATTAGATACCGTCACACTTGAACGGCAAATCTTGTAGATGTCTGCCGGTATGAACGGTATTAACATCTCTTTGTTTCGGCATCCTGTCAGACCTGACTAATGTTTCACATCCTCAGCATCCGAATCTTTCGTTTCGGGCAATTTAATGGCGATGTCGGCGGACGATGCCTTTGATGGCGCGAGCGATGAAAAGCTGATGCCGTTCGGCTTGATGCCCGCTGGAACGGTTGCCGTAATTTCCAGTTTTGCCAAGTCGAGTATCGCTGCGTTATTGCCGAAAATGTTCGTGATATACGCAAACCGGCTTGAAGGTTCGATGACGATACCGTGCGCTCCGTTACCGGTTTCGACTGTTTTGATAACGGAAAAAGTTGCAGTATCAATAACGGAAACTGTTTTGCTTGGATTTTGTTCCGTGCCTTGATTGGCAACCAGCAGATATTTGTCGTTCGGGCTGACGAAAACTTGAATCGGTCCGTTACCCACGTTCGTTTTCGCAATCATAAGGCGTTTGACGACATCAATTTTCGCCACTGCGTTTTCCGCAACCAGCGAAACATAAACAAACTTTCCATCCGGAGAAAAGCCGACCTGCGCCGGTTTTTCTCCGACTTCAATATCGGCAACTTTGGTGTTGGTTGCGGTTTCGATGACGCTGACTCTGGTGTCATTGAGGTTGGCGAGATAAATCCATTTTCCGTCGGGACTCGGACGCAGCCCGTGCGGAAATTTACCGACCGGAATCGTAGCGACAACTTTCATTGTTGCCGTGTCTATCACGGTGACGGTATTATCACCGCCATTGGTTACATAAACGCTTTGACCGTCCGGCGTAAGAACAATATGAGCAGGCATTTTGCCGACGGGCGCAGTTCCTTTTAAAGTGTAAGTGGCGGCATCAATCGCCACCGCTAAAGATTTGTGTCCGCTAATTGCCCAAACAGTCTTATTATCGGGCGACATCTGAACATTGTGCGGACTTTCAATTCCGGTCAGCGTTGTTATCACCTTACTGGTTGCGGCATCAACGACCGTTAAACTGTTTCCTTCTTCGTTAGCAATCCAGACGCTTCCCGTAACAGCTGTCGTCTTGACCCCGCAACTTGTCGCCATCATTGAAATTACACTAATCACAAAAGTCGAGATAAAAAATAATTTTATTCGGTGCGACGAAGCAGATATTCTTGGGTTTTTCATAATTTTTGAATAGGAGTCGGTTTTATTTCTCCAACTGATTTAGTTTTTCCTTCATCTGCTGAATTTCCCCATTTTGTCCGTTGATGATTCCGTTGCACAGTTGCTTGATTTCGTTATCAGTAATTTCCGCTTCCTGACACATCAGAATCGCTCCGGCGTGATGCGGAATCATAGATTTCAAAAACTGTTTGTCGGTAATCCCCGTTTGCTCCCGAATCAAAAACCAAAAACCGAG
>JAYVGL010000299.1:0-23743 GCA_043772175.1 Pyrinomonadaceae bacterium
TATCAATTCGGGCTTTTAGTCTTAGATGACATGAGGCTATTTGCTTCAGCGTTGAACTAACTACACGACAGTCAAGTCTAATTGTGAACGACTACTTAGTTTGAGGTTCCATTGATAACCTTAAAACGTCTGAATTTTGAAATATCGGGGTCGTAGCTCAGCTGGGAGAGCGCATGACTGGCAGTCATGAGGTCAGGGGTTCGATCCCCCTCGACTCCACCATTAACTTTTTTGCTTTATTTTATAAAGCGCAATAAACACCGATGCTGTAAGGCTTAAATAGCAATCCGAAAGGGTTGCTATTTGTCGTTTTGTGTCGTTTGATGTCGCTTTCTCTGTTTGAAGCGGTCAAAAAGCGGTCAAGAACTTGGCAGACCTTAAACGACTTTCAAAGTAATTTTGAAAATAATTTAAGGTCTGCTAAACTGCTTTTGCTTAATCAATATTCAGTTATCAAATAGCTGAGACAAGAGCCTTCGGTTTTCGTGAACTGAGGGCTTTTTGCTTGTCTGAAATTTCAAATTACTTTCCGAACAATGTCTAAACTCAGCACTGACAAAAACTGACGAAACTCAATTCAAATTGTCGCCATTGCTCACGGTGAACCTGTAAACGATCAAAGTAACTCCGATCAGTATCACTTCCAAAACGAACGCCGCGCATAAAACCAAAGGCAACGCGACGACTAATCCGAGTCCCGGAAACAACACGCTCCCACCGCCCGCATTGATTGAGGCGACAATGCCTGTAATGAGCAACGCTAATACTCCGAGATCAATAATAATTAAAATAGCTAATAAAACTTTCAGCATTTTTATTTTTCGACTTTCTCTTTCGCCGGTCTGCCGTTTATACGCCCTTCGACCATTTTCAAATCAGTGCGCTTAATTACATAATACGCACCAATTTTCTCAGCCGGTAAACGCCCCGCTTTGATAAAATCGTGAACCCTTCGGGGCGAAAGATTAAGTTCTTTCGCCACTTCTGAAACTGATAATAAATCACTCATATTTGTTCTTATCCGAGAATAGCAGAATAAATTTAACCGTTCAAACCTCTGCGTAGTAAATAAATTAAAACTCCGCATACCTTTGTGTATTTTAACTTGCATAACTCCGCAAAGGTGTGTATAGTTATTTATAGATTGATTGTTTCAATCATTCCAGAAAAAACTAAACGGAGATTAAAAATTATGTTCATTTTAAAAACACGCGACCAACTCGAAAAAGCAATCGCCAAAGCTCGCAAAGTCCGCTGTTCGGTCAAGTTTCGATCATTCGGCAATTACAGCGTCAAAGGTTCAACCGGCTTCTATACGGTGCTGTGCCGCAAAGATGCGGACGGCAATCGAATCGTCGAATGTGAATGCAAGGGCGCGGGGAAAGGATTGGTTTGCTATCACAGCGCGGCGGCGTTAAGTCTGCACGTCGGGTTAGCCAGACAGCGGCAGGCGGCATAAAGACGAAAGGCTTACGAATGCGTCAACATTCGTAAGCCTCTCTTTCCAATCAATTAAAAAACCAAAAGGATTAACAATGAAAAATATATCACGAAAAACAAACGGTTTCCAGAAATCGGAAGCCAATCGAACCATTGAGCGCATCAATCGTCTGCGCGCGGCGTTCTCGGCAATCAAGCCGGGCAATCAACAAAAGTTTATCGAACTGCTGTCAGTCGAAATCGAAGCCGTCGAAGACGCGGCGGTCAAATCGTGGCTGATAAAGTTTCGAGCCATTCTCGAAGCGGTCAGTCAAAAGGAGGTCGCCGCCAATGTTTAAGCAAATCAGACACCAACGCCGTCGCCGATCAAACAAACGGCTGTTAGCGGCATTGATGAGAACCTACAACGAAATCAGAAAGGCTTTTCAAAACGCGGAGGTGAATGCGGTATGAAACGAAAACCGGAAAGTCCTTTGCCCGAACGAATAGCGGCGAAGATAACCGTAATGTTTGAAATGTATTTAGAATCCGAAGAAAACCGCCGTTTTGTTTTAGAAGAGTTTGATAGATGGCTTGAATTGAGAACCGACAAACCGGAAACGCAAAAAGTCATCCGTCAAATTAAACAGACGTTTTTAGATGCCGAAATTCCGACAAGTGAGGTGAGCCAATGAACGACGAACAGGAACTGCCGGACGATTTAGAAAAATTGATGGTTAAGCTAATCGCCAAATTCAGACGGCTTCCGCTCGAAGGCAAGCGGAAATCATTAGCAACAATTGACGCGATGATCGCCGACGAACCGGACGCGGAGAGTGTGGAATCGCTCGAAAAAATCAAATCAGATTTAGAAAAGGAAGGCGCGAAATGAAAAACGATACAGACCGACGAACGGAACAGCTTGAGAGAATGGCGCAAAAAATTATCTTAATTCTTCAGAGCAAAGAGATTTCCGAAGAGATTCAGGACGCGGTTTTTGCCATCGCCGATAATGCGATTATAAACGGTGAAGATTCATCAACCCGCGTTGAATACATCAACGAAAGATTCGTGCGGGCTTTGCTTTCGCTTGACCGTAATTATGCTTCGGGAGTTCTCCAGAGTCTTCACGGCGTTATGGAGTCGGCGATTGACGAAAAAATCTATCAGCGGATTTCGGATGAATCATTAAACAAATAATTCGCAAGCCCGCGCCGCGCAGACAACCGGCGCGGCATTCTATAAGCGAGATCGCTTCAAAGACAAACAGAAAAGCCCGTCAATTTCGACGGGCTTTTTCGCTACTCAAATTTTCACGTTTTTTTAATTCAGACGTTGGCAAATCCAAACACAATTAATGAGATCAGTCCAAAAACGAAAGTTATTACAGTCAGAACAGCGGTTATGGTGCTAAATTTTGATTCGCCCCAAAGTCCGTCCTTAGTGCCTACGGTCAATGCAGAATCCGACAAAACCGCAATAGAGGGTAAAGATGTAACGGCGAAAATTATTGAGATTATGAATAAAACTAGAGATGTTTTTAAACATATTTTATAGCTCGCATTCGCTAATTTTTCGCTGAATGTGATTACTACTAAAATCGAACCCGTG
This sequence comes from Pyrinomonadaceae bacterium, assembly GCA_043772175.1. GTDB lineage: Bacteria > Acidobacteriota > Blastocatellia > Pyrinomonadales > Pyrinomonadaceae. Next base: position 3,031 of record JAYVGL010000299.1, read on the forward strand.
CAGAGAGTGGTTATGTGTTTAAGATAATCATAAAGCAGTTTTATCAGTTCGATATTCCACTCGACTTTTGGCGGGTTGCTGCTCTTCATTTGCACAGGATAACAAAAAAGGATGAAAGTTGAAACGGCGCGGTGAAGTGATAGAAAAAGCGAAGAAGTGAAAGAAAATCGAACTGCCGAAAACTTAACAGAATATAACATTTGCGAAGTCGCGCAGTCGCATATTTTTGTTGTTTAAAAGTCGTTTTAAGTTTATAATTAAAGCTGTCAAAATCATTATAGTTTAGATTTTGAAGTAAATATTTAAATCAACCTTAAAATCTAAAGTCAGAATTCAAAAGAGGTAAAAAATGGCATTCGATTTATCAAAATTCGCGGAGACACTCAAAAAGATCAAACTCGACGCGCCGCCTGCGACCGCTCCGCCCCGAAACAGCCAACCGATTAAACTGCCGGGCTTGGGCGGCATTTTCCCGACCGCCGACGCTGCGCCTTTGCCTGAAACCGCGCCGCCGCGACAGGCAGGCGCAGATGCTTTGACACCGCGCCCGCTGATTCCCGTTCCTGCCGCGCCTGCTGCGACCGGCGCAATGCAGGCGATCAAAGACATTTCGCTTAGTTTGAATCAGCCGGCTAGAACCGGACTGCCCGCCCCCGACGATATTGCGGCAGGTGTGAACAGCGGTTTGATTCCGACGAACTACGACGCGAAGGACGGAGCGACGATGCCGCCGATTACGTCAAACGGTTATCCTTCAGCATTGCCGCAGATTGAGACCAATCAAAGAAATTTGACTCCGCCGACTTTGAATCCGCAGCTAAACCCCGCAGATTGGCAGAACGCCGTTAAAAACCTTTCGCTCGACGCGCCGCCGGTTAAAAATTGGTGGACTGAAAACGCTAAGAAAGCTGATGAAATCGGCGAATCCGCCGTTCCCGCGCCGATTGCTTTACCGTCGTCTTTGCGTCCTTCGGAACAAACGGCAGGCGAAGCCGCCCGCATCGAGGGCAAAAAATACGGTTTCAAAAAAGACGAAAACGGCAAAGTTATCATCGGCGAGAACGGAAAACCCGTTTACGAGAAAGACCGCGATTCCGACCATAACTGGTGGGATATTATCAAAAGCATCGGACTCGGATTCGCGCAAGGCGGATTGAGCGGAGCCATCGGCGGCGGCATCGGCGGTGCGCTCGACCGGAATTTCGACGAGAAGATGATTGACGGCATCAAACTCAACCGTCTGAACAATCAATTTGAAAGCCAGACAAAACGCGAGCAGTCGCAGCAGGGTTATGATTTGCGCGAAGTTCAGAAACAAAACATTTTGACCGACAACGAAACCGCCAAAGGAAGTCTGGCACTTCGTCAAAAAACCGGCGAGCGGAACTCCCTGCTCGGTCAGGTTCGCACGATGAAACGCTACAAGCGCGGCGAGAATTCCGAATTTGATGCCAAACTCGAAGCGGCGAACATTGAGCAGCCCGATTTTGAACCTGCCAAAAAAATTAACCCGACTTATTATGACGGCGACGGGCGAAAAATGACGTATGACGCAAACGGTCGCACCGTTCCGGTTTTAACTCCCGACGGTCAGGAGGTCGTTGACGACTCAAGAGCCAATGTCTACGTCAACGGCTACGCCGCCAAAGGACGCGACGCGCTCGCCGCGACCACCGCCGCCGATGTCAAAAACAATCAATACGGCAACTCCGACGAAGAAGACCGGGTTAAATATCAGAACGAAAAGCAGGAGGTCGAGGCTTTCAATCGGGGCGTTGACGCGGAAATCCAGAGCAAGCGCGACATCGCTAAGAATCTCGAATTGGCGAACGAGCAATTACAGGCGCAGCGGGCGCAGTTAGCGACGAACCCGATTCTGAACTCGGAACAGATCAAACAGATTGACCAGCAAATAGCGACTAATACGGGGCAATGGCGAACGGCGAACGGCGAAGTCTCCGCACTCGGCGGAAAGAAAAAGACTATTCCGATTCCGCCCAAGCCACGCCGACAAGTCAGCACACCGCAGATCAGCAACACGGGCAAGCCGGTCGCCCCGAACAAAGACCCGATGGGTTTATTTCAATAAAACAATGGAAGAAATCGAAGACATTCCGCAATTCGCCAAACGCATCAAATCGCGCTATCCCGACTATAACGACGTTGACGATTTTGATTTGGTTGAGAGAGTGGTGCGTAAACATCCGACGTATGCCTCCCAGATCAAACTGCCGGAGAATTTTCGCCTGCTTCAAACGACTTCCGGTTATCAAAAAATCGATGATCTGTATGAAAGCATCGGACGCGAGGAAGGCGTTGATCCGAATCTTCTGCTCGAACAAGGCAGAAAAGAAACGGCGTTCAAGCCAGAGAACTTTTACGGCACGAACAAATCATCGGCGGGCGCAGTCGGCGCGGGTCAGTTTATGTCCGGGACTGCGCCCAAATACGGCTTGAAAGTCGAAAACGGCGTGGACGACCGCACCGATCCAGTGAAATCCATCAGAGCGCAAGCCAAGTATATGAAAAAATTACTTGGCGACTTCGACGGCAACGAAGATTTAGCGTTGGCGGGCTACAACGCGGGCGAATATCGCCCGAAAACTTTAGGCAAAGGCGTTGTTCCGCCGATCCCCGAAACGCAGGATTATGTCAAAACCATTCGCGGAAATTTAACGAAACTGCGTTCGCAGTCCGGCACGTTAAGAAACTTAATTGGTGCAACGCCCGCATCGCCGCCCGCGCCGAACACGATTCCAACCCTCTCACCGACCGAGACTTACGCGCAGCCGTTCGGCGCGAACCTTGAAGATACGCGCAAAGGCGGAAAAGCGGTGTATATTCCACCGCCGACCAATCCGGTCAACATCGCGCCGGAAGTCTCGCCGATTGTCTTGCCGCCGACCATCCCGACCGGACTGCAACCGCAGGACGAAACGGATTTAGCGGAACTCGGTCAGCAGCAAGTCGGACAAACAAATTTCGGAGCAAATTATCAGCCAACCGCGCCCGCTTTACCGCCGGATTACCTCGCATACTTAAAAGCCAGAGAGTTGCCGGATTCGCAGGATTTGCGAAACGAGTATAGCCGAACCCTAAAAGACGAGCAGGGCGCGTATGACAATTCGCCGGTTAAAAATCCGATTGCTCAACTGCCAGCCGCGCCGCGAGACTCTCGAAGGACAATGCCGACCGCCGAACCGTCCGCACCGAAAACCGTTTTGTCGCAGGACGCGCCGACCGTGCTGAAAGCCGGAACTTACGACAATCTGCGCCAAAGCGAAAACAGCGGACAGCGCATCTCAATTGATTTGTCGAATGTGTCAAGCGACAAAAACGCTTACATAAATACGGAGACGGCGAAACAGATCGCCGCGCAGTTCGATGTCCCGGAAGCGGACGCGCTCGAAGTTTTAAGTAAATATCCGCAGATGCACGGCGACGGGACTGCCTACACGCCCGAAGAGGTGCAGGCGCAGACTTCGGCGAACTTTAAAATCACGCCGAAACTGATTGAAGAGATTCGGCGGACGGCGGACAGCCGCAACGTCGAAAAACAGCGTGCCGCCGCCCTTGAGAAACAATTACTTGAAACGGCGCAAGCGGATGACGATTTATTCGCGCAGGCTAAACAGCAGTTAATTGACGAGCGCAATGACCACAATATCATCAGCGGCGCAGACGGTTTGGGTTCATACGTCGGCGACAAAATCGGTCAGATGTTCACCGGCGCACCTCCCGAACCGACGCAAGCCGAAATTCTCGACCGCTTCGAGGAGATTAAAAAATCACGTCTCAGCAATGAAGCCACGGCGCGAGCCGTCGAAGTCGGACAACGCAACGAACAGAGTTTCGGCGGACAGTTGCTCGGCGGACTCTACGGCGCAACGGGACGCACGATGCAGGCGGCGGCGGGTATTATGCGACCACTCGCCTCTTTGGGTATTGAAAAGCCTTACGAGTTCTTATCTAAAACGGGAGCGGAAATGCAGTTGTCGGGGCAAACCTCGAACGGCAATTCGTGGTCGGGGACGGCGGCGGATTTAGCCGCAGGCTTGCCGATTGATCTTTTGCGTCTGAGCGTTTTGTCAAGAATTCCGGGCGGAGCAGTGATCGGCTTTGCGGCGGATGCCGGACTGCAATCGGCGGGACGCGGCGACAATTTGCGCCAAATCGAAAAACAGGGAACGAAAGGCGCGGCAATCGGCGCACTGTTTCCCGTCTCGTCGGTGGTCGGCAAAGCCGTCGGCGGAGCATCGAGCGTGTTTGAAACCGTCGCCCGTCTCGGCACAATCGGGGCGGGAACTACCGGCATCGAATTGGCATCCGGCACTCCCATAGATAAAGCCTTGCAGTCGGGTTTGATGAACGTGCTGTTTGATGCCGCCCCGATTGTCGGCGCAAAACTTTTCGGCAAAGTCGGCAGAATCTGGCAAAAAGGCACGGCGCACGAAGTTTCGATTGACGATGCGGGCAACGTCTCGCTCGTCAGATTCAAAGACCAAGCGAACCCGAACCGCGTAGATTTCGAGATGGTGCTTGACCCGATTGACGGAGTTTACAAAGATGCGGGAGAGGTTGGAGTCAATCGCGGCAAACAAATCGGCAGCGGAACGCCCGCCGAAGAGTTCGGCGCGAATCAGGCGGGCAACGTGCCAAACAACGATGTCGCCGGGTATAACCGAACCCCGAACAGTCTCGAAACTTCCGCGCCGCCGCGTGAACTGTCTGCGACCAATCCGCGCCGCATCGAAGCCGCCGCGCCCGAAGCCGTCCAAAAAGCCGCCCTTGACACTAGAGCGCAGAAAATCGTCGAGAACCTCAAAGACGGCAAAACCTACACGGTCGAACAGCTTCAAAGAACGACGAAATATAATAAAAACAACGTCGAGGAAACTTTGCTGACGCTTTTTGCGGCGAGGCGGATCGAGATTCTGCCCGATAATTCCGTGCGGTTTATCGGCGGAAACGATTCTGCAATTGCCGCTAAATCATTGTTTGACCGCGCCGCCGAAATCACCGCGCCGAAAGAGAACGTCAATCTGCCGAAAAGTTCGGTTGAGTCGGAAATATATAGTTCTGATTCCACGCCCGAACCGCTTGCCGTCAAACAGCCGTCAAGTGAAAACGGGCGGCAAACATCGGCACTCGAGACGAAAAACGGTTCACAAAACGATGTGCCTTCAAATGAAAAAGTTGATGATTTATCAATTTACGAAGCCCTGCCGAACGCCGAAACACAGATTAACGCCGACAGCCGCATCGCCCTTGATTCACCCGAAGCGCATCGCCAAACCGGGCAATTCACCAAAGACGGCACGGAGTATGTGCGCCAGGATGAAAGCGTTACCCTTGACGCGCCGAAAGGCGCAACGGGCAAAGTGCAGTTTGCGGGCGATGCGGACACGGATTTCACCTACCAGTTAATCGAAGCAGATGCCTTGCAGCCGTCGCATTTAGGCGGCAACCGCAACTACAACCATTTCGTTCCCGAAATGCAGCCGAAACGAGCGTCGAACGCCGACCGTAAAATCGCATCGGACAGAATCGCGCAGTCGCCCGACTTCGGGAAACTCGGCAACAGCCCGAACGCTTACAGCGGCGCACCGGTCGTCAACACGCGCGGCGAAGCGGTGCAGGGCAACAATCGCAGTGAAGGACTGATTAAACATTATAAAAACGGCGGCACGGAATACAAGAGAAACCTTGCGGCGCAGGCGGGAAACTTCGGTTTCACCGCGCAGGATGTCAATGCGATGAAATCGCCCGTGCTGGTTCGCACCGTCAAAGAATCGGACGACGCGGCGATCAAGCTCGGCAACTACACGGCGCAGGACATTGAGACGGGCGGCACGAGACGCATCGAAGCGCAGAACACGGCGGCGCGAATCCCGGTCGCCGACCGCTTGAAAATTATCAATGATATTTTCGGCGCGGGCGAAAAGGATTTGTCTTTGAATGAACACATCCGAGAAAATCAAGGCAAAATCCTCAAAAATCTTTCACCGTTTTTAACCGATACGCAGCGAATATCTCTGCTCGACAATCAGGGTAAAAGTTTTACGCCCGAAGCGGTCGGCGATGTCGAAAAACTCGTTACGCATTTTCTGTTCGACGGCGGGGTCGCGGATTTGCCGCAGGTGTTCGAGTCTCTCCCGCATTATATAAAACGCGGCACGACCGCCTCTTTCCCGGCGATTTTCAGCACCGCCCCGGAAAAAAGCCTCATACCCGAAATCCAGAACGCGGCACTGGCAACGCAGGCTTACCGCGAACAATCGGCGGAATCTAATTTGAGTTTCGACGATTGGGCGCGGCAGGCGGATTTGTTCAGCAATTCCACGCCGCAGGACACTTTCACCCGCGCCGAATTAGCCTTAAGCAAAAAACTGCTCAATGCGGGAACGCAGTCGGAAATCAAGCAATTATTCAAAGAGTATGCAAAAATGGTCAGCGGTCGCCCCGCGACGATGTTTGAGCCAAAAACAGACGGATTATCGAAAGCCGATGCCGTGCGTGAACTTTTAGGAGTCGAATATGAAAACCCCGATGAAATCTTTAGAAGCCAAAACCGAGAAAGCGGTCAAACAACTGATCGCCAAGCGCGGAACACGGAAGAAGAAGGTCGAACCGAAAACGGAGAATCTGGGCAAGATAGGTTAGACGCGCCGCAGTTTGCCGTTGCCGGAGAGAACGTTGCGCCCCGAACCATCAAAGAAAGAATCTTCGCCGGTCGCGTTAAAAAACTTGCGGAGAATGCGCCCATCACGGACGTTCTGATTGCTAAAGCGAAATTTGAATCACGCGGCGACGTGGTGCTGCTGAACCCGGAAGCAACCGAGTATGTGCGGCAGGTGATCGGCAGGATGTTCGGCGAATCGCAGCCCGCGTTCTTAGGCGGTTATCTGAAACCCGAACATATCGAAATGTTTTCAAAATACCTTGAAAACGATTTGGGTAAGTCGGGACTGCGACCGTTCGCCGTCAACAAGGCAGCGAAGCTATTGCAGACAATCATTGGTTCGGCTGATAAAATTCATAACGATTCGGTCATTCTCTCCAACTCGCCGGAGTTTCCCGACGGATTGCCGATGGCAAAACAGGAAGAGTTCGCGCATCGCGCCGACGCTCGCACACGCGGCGCGATTGATCCGGCATTGATACTGGACAATCCGGCGGCACGAAAGGCGGCTGATTATCTCAAAAACAATTTATACAATGACGTTTCGGACGCAAGTTTAGCGCAGGAAGTGATTGCAAAAGCGTTTCGCGCCGATGCTGAAACTGAGTTAAATTTGACGAAAGATGAAGTCGAAGAAATTAGATTTGATTACGCGGCTTTGTTAGTGGAAAATGGCGTTGAGCCGGAAAGCGTGATTGCTTTTGAAAACATTTCAGAATCAGGAAAGGAATTTGCAGAAAATGTTAGACGAAAAGAACAAACAAATCTTGGAGAATATGGGCGCGGACGGACGCGAGGAATTGACGTTGCTGATGGAAGTTATCAAGCTGCACGGGAAACCGGCAGGCAAAATCGCCCAGAAACTCTTGAGAGAAACCCCGACCGATTCGCCCGATTACGACAGGCAGAAAATCTTGGCGCAGATCGAAACGGAAATCAAAGTTTAGCCGTTCGCACTCGTAACGAGATTCTCTATTCGCGTCCGTCCGAAACAAAGATTGACCCCGAAGAAGTCAAAACGGAAGCCGAAAAAGCGACCAAAACCTTGATGTCGTATATCTACGACGGCAAGCGCGATGTCTCGCCGACCGAAGCCGCGATGAATATAATGCGAACCGGTTACCTCGCCGGTTTGAGCGTTATCAAAACCAACGTCATCGGCAACACCTCCAACATCGTCATCGAACAGTTAGCCAAGCCGCTGATGGCGACCGCCGACATTCTCAACCCGAAAGCTAAAACCCGAACCACGCCCGGACTTTCCGCCCGCGATGTCGTGCAGGGCTTTTTCGGCAAAGACGGTTTTTTCCGCGCTGGTTTCACGGGCGACAAAGGCGTTCTGACAGCATTGATAAAAGGCGTTGACCATCAGGAATCGGCGCGGGTTGATATGAACATCGCGGACAAAAACACGAATTTCGTCAGAAACACCGGCGTTCCGCTGATTGACGTGATTATCGAGGCGACCAAGCGCGTCGTTACCGGAGTTGACCGCCCATTCAAAGCCTACGCCCGCAGTAGCGAGAAAAGCGGCTTGGCGCGGCTCGAAGCGTCGAAAGAAAAACTAAGCGGATTGGAATGGCGCAGGAGAATGAATGAACTGAGAGATTCGCCGACCGCCTACATCAACGATGCCGCCGAACGCTACGCCGAGGTCGTAACCTTTCAGAACCCGAACGCGGTAACGGCAGCATATGATAAATTCAGAAAATTCTTAATTGACGAAAAAGCACAGTCGAGGATTATCCCGACCGCGACCCAAAGAAAAATCGCCAAATATGTCGGTTCCGCCGGTTATCTCGCCACCGGGCAGGTCGCGCCGTTTCTGTCCACGCCCTCGAACGTCGGCTTCCGAACGCTGGAGTATTTCTTTCCGACCGGAGTGGTCGCGGCGGCGTTCAAGTTTCACCGCATCGGGCAATCTTTTGAGCGGCAGAACTTTATCGAGGAACAAGGTTTGAGCCGCGCTAAAACCGTCAAACGGCTGGCGGCGATTCGCGCCCTGCAGGATGGAAAATTCACCGCCGAAACCAATGCTAAAAAACAGCGTCTCGATACGCAGAAGAAGCAGCGAAACGCCGCTTTCAAAAGTGAAATCGAAGCGGTCAAAAACTCAAAGGTTTTAACCGCTGCCGCAGGGGATGCCCGTATCGAACAGCTGCAAGCCAGCCGCGAAAAATGGCTCGAAAGCTGGGAAAAAAATCTTGAAAAATATCTCGAAGGACGCAGCGGGGCAGCCGACAAAGCGACGGCGCAGCGCAAAGTCGTTGATGACATTCAAAGGAAAGAATGGGAGTCCGAAGACGCTTACGCCGACTTGAAATTTTCGGCATTTGAAAACAGAGCGTTCAACGAAGCCGCCGGACGCGCAGGCTTCGGCGCAACGGTCGGCAGTCTGGCACTCCTTGGCGTGATCTACGGACTTATCAAAGCCGTCGGCACAACCGACTACGACGACGAATCGGCTAAGTCGAAACAGAAACGCGCCTCCGGCATTCCCGACGATTCGGTTTCCATCGGCGGTTATCGCTTTCCCTACGCCGACAATCCTTTCGGCAATGCCTTGAAAATGGGCATCAATCTATTTGAGCAGTATGAGCGACCGGGCGGGAAACTCGACCGAGCGGGCGCGATGGCGAAACGGTTCGGCAAAGACGTAACTTCGCTGAACCCTTTGACCGCGCAGGAATTCACCAGAAAGGATTGGTCGTCGTGGGCGGGAAGCAAAGCCAATTCGATGACACCGCTGCTGAACCTGAAAATCTTACAGGAAATCGGCGAAGTCGCCGACGACAAGCCGCGCAAGTATTGGGAGGAAGGCTTCGCCGCGCAGTATCTGATAAAAATTCCTAAACTGCGCGAGAACCTGCCCGAATCCGAATCATTCATTGGCGGCGAAGAGGAACGCGGCGACATCCGGCGCAGGGCTTTACGGGCGATTGACCCGCTGAAAACCACCAGGGAAAATTTATCGCAGGACGATCTGCCGGTTACGCCGCTCTCGAAAGACCGAGCAGCTGATTCTTCGGATGATAAAAAGCTCGATGAAAAAGTTCGCCGGGGAAAAATGACCCAGGAGGAGGCGACCAAAGTTTTAACCGACGACGTGAATCGCGGCGACATTTCTTTGAAGCAAGCCAAAGAAAGAATGGCGGCACTCTCGGAATCCAAATCAGTAAAACAATTGGTTGATGCCGGCGCGAGCGGTGAGCAGGACTTTACGAACATTGAAAGAATTTTGAAAAACGCCGCGCCGGAAGACAGAAATATGCTGGAAAAAGTTTTAGTTGACAAGATCAACGGCAAATCAAAATCTCCGAATAACAAAAGCATTGCCGACCGGCAGAAATTGTTGGAGATTCACGGAAAATACTTCGCGCCGAAATAATTACCAATACTTAAACCCGTCGAACTGTCGAGGCGGTAAGTCCAGACCCTTAAGACAGCCGGTAACTGCGATAAAACTGCGATCAATGCCGAATAACCCGAACGCGAAAAAGAATCTGAAAAACTTTAGGAACGGCGCAGACAATCGGCGCAACCTTGAAGGTCGTCCGAAAAAATTCATCACCGCACTAAAACACCAAGGCTATAAAATGGCGGAGATCAACGACTGCATCAAAATTATGCTGTCAATGACGCGGACGCAGCTTGACCAGGCAGCGAACGCGCCGGACGCGACGGCGTTGGAGTTGATGATCGCCTCCGCCATTGAAACCTCAATCAAGCGCGGCGATTTGTCGGCAATGGAGACGCTTGTTTCGCGTTCGTTCGGCAAACCGAAAGAAACGGTTGAATTAGCTTTGTCGCCGGAAATCAGAGCCGCGAAATCTCTCTACGTTGATTTGATCGAAAAGGGCGGATTGACTAAAGAAAAAGCGATTGCGCGAGTTCTGGAAGTGGTAAAACTGTCGGGCGTGGAGTTGACCGAAGACGACATCCTCGACGCGGATAACATCGCCTGATGAGGCGGCGATGAAGCGACGGCGAAACGCGAGAGACTACCCCCCAAACAGCCCGGCAAACGGCATCTGAAAACTTAACAAAATATAACATTTTCAGTGCTGTCGAGAGCCGCCGCCGCAGGATGCCGACAACCCCCTCAAAGCCCCTAAACATAAGCTGATAACGACCTTTCGGCGGGCAGCGAAAAACCTTAAATAACCTTATACTCCGGTAGCGTTATGGAAGGCAAAAAAACAAGCAAAAACAAGCATTACGGAGCGATTCGACAGCCCTTTCGCCATACTATCAAAATCTGCTATTTTCAGTTTTCCCGGAATCTCCCCGGTTAGCTTTTTATTGCTTTGAACTGGTGCTGGATGGGTTGCCGCCGGATAACAGCAGACCCAGATTAACGCTTCTTTTAATCAACGCGGAGGCTTCGGCAAGTTTGTTCATCCGAGAAAACCGCCCGCCGCCGTCCCCGTCGCGCCGATGCCCGCCGTTAAAAGGTCGCCGAGCAGTCCGCCGCTCTGAGTTTGAGTTGAAGTCCCGCCCGTCTGCACGAATTTCGGTGTTGTCATTTGAGCGAGCAGGGCTTGCCGGTCAAAGTTCGTGTTGTCGGCGGCATACTGCGAATTTTGAACCGCCTGCGCTTCCTGCATCGCCAGTCCCGCGCCTGCGTTTCTCTGCATTGCTTCGCGCACGGCGGGCGATGTGTATGAGCCGAGCGGGTTGCGGTAGGAGTTGTCCAAATTTTCACGCCGCGCCGAAAAGTTGAACGGAATCGAGGAATCGGTTTTCGCTTTCATTGCCTCCAACGCTTTGATTTGCGGAGTAATCGGCGTGTCAACGTGTCCGTAGGTGTTTTCTTGAGTCGTAATGTTTTTCTTTTTTCCCATAATTTTTTCTCCTGTAAATGCGAAAAGCCGTCCTTTGCTGATTCGGCATTAAGGACGGCTCACTCGTTGGAACGGTTAAAGCTATTTAGTTGTCGGTTGCCCGACTCTTTAGTGCGGGCGGAACAAATAGGATTTTACGCGACATTATCGCTCTCGTCAATCATTTTTCGCTTCATATAAATCGAAACATTTAACTGATTGACAATGGCGGCGGTCGCCTTATCAATCTCGCCCGTCCGTATTTGTTTGTGCATCAGCATTGCGGTTTGTTTAATCGGTTGATAGAAATTTCCGCTGATTCGTTGATCGTTCGTTTCATCGTGTCTTTGGCTGCGGATTGTCTGCATACTCAAACCGAATTAAATAATTGAACTGTATAAGCAGGACAAAGGCAAAAATATAAAAGCTGTAACAGCCTAAAAAATAACCCGAAAGATTCAACCCGATTCCGGCGATTTTAACAGGGCTTATGACGCTCGAAAATTTATATGACATATTGAAGAGAATGGAATTTCAGAGTGCTTTATTCTCCGTCCTCGACAGAAGAATTGCGGCGCAGACGTTTATCAGTTGAAGCCGAATCGATTTCTACTCTTTCGTCATCAGAAACGCTTTCAGACTGCGTTTATCGTTCGATTTCTCAAGCTCGTAATCGGCGACGCGCTTTTGCAGTCTCTCAATTTCCGATTTGAAAAAAGTTTGCCCGTCGGTAAGGGCATCGTCTCGACTGCTTTGCAGTTCGGCGACGGCGACGACGCGCAAACCGAACGTGCAAAGGTGCGTCCCGTCGCGCCGCAGTCCGATTGACTGCCGGACTTCCTGCGTTTGGACATCAAAGAAATGATAAGTTTGATTGGCATCATACACCGCGCCGTCGGCGGTCGCGGGAACTTGTAAAGATGCCGAATCCGCATCTTTAGAGTTTTTCGCCGTCGCTTTTACGCCTCGCGCTTGACGGTCAATTTCGTAGTTTCGATTGAATTCATCGGTTTTCATATTCATATTTCTGGAACATTCCGCGCATTGTCATTTTTTATCAACGAAAGAGAAAAGAGGGATCGCCTGAAACGGCTTGACCAATGAGTCATTCTTTGAAAAAAGGGAGTGAAGGGGCGGACGCGGCGGATAGATTGAACAACTGATGTCGCTTTCCTTCTTTTCTCTTTCGTTATCCTTCCTCAATAATTTCCGCATCTAAAATACTCAAATCGTCTTCGGTAAAATTCGACTGTCCGCAGTTCGGACAAGTCCAGCAAAGATAGTCGAACGACTGCCCGCATTCCTGAGCCGTCAGCCGGGTTTGGGTTCGCGGTTTGCCCGTTTGCCTGCATTCGTCGCAGAAAAGCGCGGCGGCAGGCGCATTGATGTTGATAATAATCGTTTCGATTCTCATAATTTTTCAATTTGCTCGCTAATCCATTCCCTTGTAACTTCGCACACGGCTTGAAAGTGTGTTCCCGGTTCGCCGTCCGACATTATCGCGCTGCGTTCGTGAACTTCGGTCTCGAAGTCTTTGAGCAGGTCCGGCGAATGGCGAAACAATTCTTTTTGTAGAAATCCCTGCTGCAAAGTGCAGAGAACCGCCGCCTTATCAGCTTGCAGAAAGGCGTTTTCCCTCTCCGACGCGCCGAACGCTTGAAAGTTACCGGCTGAAACTTCAAACTTTACGCCTTGGGAAATCAGACGGTTTAACTTTTCGGTTAATGTCGGCGGTGATTTATGTGTTTTGGCGGTGTCATTCACAAAGCTAACTATAGGTTCTATAGTTTGATCTGTTTTCACCGAAATTCTCTTTAATTTTCTTTTTTCTGTCGCAATCATAGTTTTTTTCCGTGTAACTCGTGTAACTCGTGTAACTCCGTTGATTTCATTACACTTAACACGGTTACACTTTTATTTTCGCTCGTGTAACTCGTGTAACTTTTTCAGGACGATTCATCAAAAGTTACACTTTCTCTTTTTTGTGTAACCGTCGTGTAACCGTGTAAGCCGTTTGTTTTCAGTAAGGTTACACGAGTTACACGAGTTACACGGAAAAATGACGACTTGCGGGACTTTTCGTAAATCATCATTTTCAGACTTTCGCCGTCTTTGCCTCCGCTTCTTCGTCGAAGGTGAAAATCTTTTCGGTGATAACGTAAAATCTCTGCGTTTTCCCCGGCTTGTCGCTGAGTCTCGCGCTGATCTTTTCCGGCTTTGTCGGTTTGCCTTCACGGTCAGGGGTCAGGATTTGCATCTCCATCATCGAATTAGTAATCGCTTTAGTGTCGAACCCTTTACAGATAGCTTTAAAGTCGTCGGGAAAAATCAAAAATTCGCGCTCGTCTTCATCTTTGCGTCTGACGAATCCGACGCGCTCGTTTATCCGGTCTTCATCGGTCGCCCAAAGTTTTTGGAAACGGCTTTGCTCGTAATTCTGAATAAACTTTCTGACTTGCCGGATGCCGCGTTCAACGTCCGATTGACCGCTGCCCGTGCGCCCTTCAAGCCATTGTTTGAAAACCGTTTTGAGGGCGGTCGTCGCTTCATTTTCTTTCCACAGGGTAATTTTCGCCTGCGTCGCCATTTCGCCGCCGAACGCCACGAGCGCGAACCGCGCCGCCACTCTCAGCACTTCGGACGGAACTTTCTCCGCATTCGGCAAAACCGATTTGATGAACTCCGCTTTGAAGTCGTGCCAGTTGGCGCGAATGTTCTCGAAATCAATCTCAACCAACCAACCGAGAAAGGCTCTTAACGCCGTGCCGTAATAGCCGCACGATGCCGAACGTAGATGGTCGGAGAACATTTGACCGTTTGAAAAGCCGTGCAAATCCTCAAACAATCCAAAGCGTCCGGTGTCGGCTTCGATGTCGCACAAGCGAATTTCCATTCCGCCTTTGACCGTGCCGCCCGCTTCGGTGATTTTGTCGGCGAGCGTCTGTTCGCCCGTTGATAAGAAAAGCAGATTCCAGGACAAAGCGCGTCCGGCTTGAATAGTTTTGGTCATTCGGGCTTTTCCCTTGCCGTTGGCGAGCATATAGGCGACGTTGCCGATCTCGCGCCCGTTGCACTCGCCGATTTCATCGAGTGATAACAGGTTGTGATTGTGTCCGGCGGCGATGATTTCCAATCCGTTCGCCGTCGCCTTCCACGTTTGCGAAAAGCCGTGTTCGCCGTCGCCGCCGCAAACCGAACCGCCGACGAAAAGCGAAGTCGTTTTGCCGGTCGAGGTCGTGCCGCGCAAGTGAAAGCCGCCGCCCTGCATCTGGACTATCGGCAGCAGCGGCGCGGCGAACGCGGCGGACGCGGCGAGCAGCAGGCGCGTGTTGTTACGGCAATACTTTGAAACATTATCCTGCCATTCGAGAAGCGTTCCGCTTTTTCTGAAATTATGGTGTCCGCTGAATTCGGTTTGATAAATGATCTCGTTTTCCGATTCGCCGAAAGTCTCGTCGGGCAGCACAAAGCAGTCGTGATGCAGTCCGATCTTGTCGGTTGAAATGAATGTTTTTTCAGCCTGCGCGGTCGCAATGTAGAAGGCTAATTTCTCGTGATGTTTTCTCGACGGCATAATGTCCAAACCGTTCGAGGCGAGATATTCGGCGAGACGCGAGCCGGTCGAATGCAGAAACTCAATCGGCATCGCCCATTTATGCTTTCGATTCTGCGAGTCCGTCCATTCGAGCAGTCTGCCGTAGTTTTCGCCTCGTTCGGTCTGCGTTTCGGCGGTAATTTCGAGTGGTGAGCAGACGCGGAATTCGCCGTTTTCGTCCGAGTAGTAAACGCCCGCCGGTCGGTCTTCGCCATACGGCACGAGTTCAAAATTTTCGCTGATCGGCGCGACGGGTCTTCCCGGCTTTTGCGCTTTGTCCAATAAATCAAGAAATTCGGCGATGGCTCTTTCCTTGCCGAGCTTCTGTTCAATCGCGCCTAAAAAATCATCAACACCCTTGGTTTTCACGCCCTGAAATTCTTTCGGAAGATTGATGAAAAATACCTTCGCGCCTTTTCCTTTCAAAAAACGCGCGAGCCGCGCCCGCGCCGCTCTGACCGCCGGTTTGTCCGACAAATCAGAGTCAAAGCAGATGAAGACATTCGCGCCGCCGAAAGCGATTCTCTGGAACTCGGTTAGTTCTTCGCTGACAAGGCGAACACCGTGCGGCGTGTCGCCTTTACCTTTTTTCATAAAATTATCCACGCCGGACAATGCCAGCGGGATAAATTTCCAACTCTCGGAAGCAAAATCGTCGCTCGCCGCCCGCGCCGCCGCCATCGCTTTGAATTCGCCTTCAAAAAAGACAATCGGCAGCGTCGAATCTTTCAGTAAGCCCGACGGCATCATCGGCGGAATATAGAGCGCGTTCGGCTTTCCCGGCGGACGCATATACTTTCTTTTCTCTTTGAGTGCGCCGCCGCCGCTTTTCTCGTAATCGGGAATGTCGCGCCGCACCGTCCACTCGGAAACATTTGACGGCTTGCCCTTCTCGTTAAAGTTAAAATAAGGAATGGCGACACCGGAGTAAACGACATCTTTCTGCGGCTGATTTTTAAGTAAAACCTGATGCCCCTCGTCGTCGGATACGCGGCGGACACCCGCGAGACGCAGGGCGGTTTCGCTGACGAAACTTTTGCCGCGCTGCTGTAAATCATTTCTTGTTAAATTAAAAGTTCGGCTGATGCCGACGATTGAACTGAATGCCGGTTCGTGATAAATTTCATTCATACTATTTTTATTTGTGCCGGGCTTTGGGTAGCCCGGCTTTTTTTGTTTCTCCGATTACTTATCGCCTGTGAAATTGCGGCGAATCTTCGATTCCGTGTATCGCTCAATAATCGCCGCCATATTCGCGTAATTTCCCAGGCATTGCCGACAAAGTTTCACAGCAAATTGAAATTCATTGTCAGTCTCGATCCGCGCCCCGCAGTTTTCGCAAACGACAGGGCGCGGAATCGGCGGAAGTCCCGAAAGGCGCGTTGCTTCGAGTGCGCGTCGCGTCGGCGACGAAACGCGCTCATTGTCAAAGATTGGCACTTCAAATTTGTTCATACCGAAGCAACCTCCTTCAAAAATCTGCCGACGTTGGCTTTGACCTTTTCGACAAAATTATTTCTCGCTGTTGCGCCTTTGGTTTTTAACTCATCGGCACAAGTTCGACAAATTACTCGACCGCTCGACATACGCGCCGCAGACATCCCACGATTGCACGAGAAACACCGCGCCGTTAATTTTATGACTTTGAATGGAGTGGTGAACAGTTGAACAATCTCGCCGCGTCGCCGGTCTTGTTCGGCTTGACAGTCCGGGCAAAGTTTCGCCGCGCCCGAAACGGTTGGACAACATAAAGGGCATTGCAATTTTTCAGGACTTTCGGCATAATCAAACACGGAAAGTCCGTTTGAATCGCCGCCTAAAGCATTAAAACGATTTTCATTAAGAGTGTTTTCGGTTGCGCCCGAAACACTCTTTTCATTTTGACTAATTCCTGTTGCTTGTCTCATTGTTTTTTTTATTTTTAGTTTTGTATCGGATTCGCGCCGCCTTCTCTGTTACCGACTGATTTAAATTCAACCAAACCGCGTCAACATCTCGTTTTACAAAAGCCAAAGGTTTATCGCGGAGACGAGCAATTTTATCGGTCTCGAATCTTCCGCGCACGACCGCCGACTCCGAACAGCTAAAACGAAATGCGACGTAATCAGTGCCGACGACCGCCGCCGGCACTAAACTTTCAAAAAAAGTGATTTGAGAAATCGAGTAGTCGGACCGCAGGCTTTCGACGACACGCCGAAGGTCTGCCAGTTCCGCTAAAATTTTTTGCTCAAATTCACTCATTGTTTACGCAGCAGCAATTTTCTCGACTAGATGTGATTGCTGTTTTCTGAAGTATGTTTTGCGAAATGCCGCATCACTGTTGAGGTGGTGATAAAAAGTGCGTCGTGATACGCCAGCGATCCGGCACAGTTCCGTGACCGATTTTGACGCTGATGCGTCGAAGGCTTTGATTAAATTTTGTTTGGTGATTTCCGGCGTTCTGTTATTCATATTTTGTTGAAATTTAAAAACGAAAAAAGCCGCTCCTTGTCTGACTCAATCAGATACAAAAGCGGCTCACTCGTTGGCACGGTTAAAGCTATTTAATTACGACGCATCGGGAATTCCCGTAAAAAATCGCCGTTTTGAGAGTAAACCGTTCAATGGTTTACTCTCAGAAAACAATATACCAACTGTTGAGCCGATCTTGCAAGGTAAATCTTGCTCAGTATCAAATTATTTTCAGCCATCCTATACATAGCCCGAAATCTGTTAAATTAACTTTTGTCCCCAAAACGAAAAACGTCGCTCAAGTTTTCTTACTAAAGAAGCCCATTAGCCGGTGTTGAGTTCCGGCGACAGCGTTAGTCAAAGTGTCCTGCAAAAACCTTATTAAATTGTCAAAACTTGCTCTTAAAAAACTATGCGGATTCAAAAGCAACTGAAATGAGCCTTATCATTTGTTAAAATAGCAGCCGAGATATTCACCGACGAGAAAGAAAATTCTCAAACATTATGAAAATCTGGAAGCAATATAATAAGCGGGTAAAGGCTTACGAATGGCGAGCGCGTTTCCGGTTGAACAATAAAACCTACCGCCCGAAAGAACCCACCAAAGAAAAGCTGCTCGACCTGATCGCCGAGATTCGCGGACAGGAGAAGACGGAAAAGGATAATAAAAAATTTAATTTGAATCGCGCAGTCGTCTTCTATGTGCCGACTGTCGCCGAACTGCTTGAGAACTTTCTGCCGACTGTTCCGAAGGATCATCAAAGAAAAATATCGGAAAGAGTATTTGAAAAGTTCAACGCGCTTCTGCCGCCGCTGATTAAGGTTAATGAGTTGGCAGACATTCATTTTCAGATGTATCTTGATTATCGCTTGGGGCAAAACGGCAAACAATCGAAACAGCCAATCAAACGCCAGACGATTTACAAAGAACTCTACGCCCTTACGTCGCCGCTCAAACAATCAAAGATTTATTACGAGTCGCTTAATAAATGGCAGGTTCCGGCATTGCCGAAGCCGCCGAAAGGATTCAAAAAGAAAGCGCAGCGGCAGAGACTGGTGTCGGACAAAGAACTTACCGCCGTCATTGCCGAACTCGTCAAGAGAGGCGAAGGAAAGCCAACCGCCGCGCAACATTTCCACCGTGTCAGATTGGCGCATATTCTTGAATTCGGCTATTGGATGGGATTAAGGCGTAAGGAAATCGCCCGCTTAAAATTCGCACAGTATGATGTCGAACAGCAAGCCCTATTAAATGTTCGCCGCTGGAAAACCGACACGGTGACGAAATTCTTTCCGCTGGGCAAACGAGCAATTGAAATTATTAACGCCCGCCGGGAACTACAAAAGGATTCGCCTTACATTTTTACGCCGGACGGTTCGCCGATTGAATCTAATTATCGCACCTTGAAAAAGGTCTGCGAAGATTTAGAAATACCTTACGGAAGATTTACCGACGGCGGTTTCGTGAGCCACGATCTGCGGCACAACTTCGGCACGGAGATTCTGCGCGAATCGGATATTGAAACCGCCCGCGAGCTTCTCGGACACGCGAACATTTCCCAAACTTCAACTTACGTCCATACATCAAGCGAACGGCTGCGCGATGCGGTGCGAAAGCGCGATAAAATTGATTATGACGCGGAACTCGAAAGGACATTTGAAGCCGTCAAATCAGGTGATTTAACACAGGTTGAATTTAACAAGAAAATAAGGGAATTATTCCGCTCTTGAAAAGAAAACGGTCAAAGAGCGGTCAAGATATTTTTCGAGTGCCTGTAAACTATTGAGAACAAGATAGATTTAGTAACGGTTTGCTAGTCCTCGACTCCACCAATAAATACAACACTTTAGCCTGTCAGGTTCCTGACAGGCTTTTGTCGTTTACCTGTAAAATCAATTGACGCGGGTGAGATTTAAATTGGTGTCCGAGACTACGGTTTGAGCCGTTAGAGGCGATGATCCCAAAATAATTCGACCACCTTGATCCGGCGGGCTGTTAGCGTTAGCAGTGTTTTTCATCTTTAGTTTCAACCCTAAACAAGCCGCTTGTTTGATAAATGCTTTCGCAAAGACTCTGCCTCCTCAAAATCAGTCTGATTATTAACGAAACGTAAACTTTCCAATGAAATTACTGTTTCACACTTGAAACGCAGAACAACTTATGCTAGGTTTGTTGCATCAGTGAAACAGAATGCCTTTGACGGTAGGCATTTAACGGACGGAAAGTAAGAGTCAACATCAAGAAAAATTTGGAGCTAAGGAGAAAGCAAAATGAATAATTCAAGTAAACCGAAAATCAATCCACTGAGCCGGATGCCGCGCCAACAGCGGTTGATTATGGCGATTCGCGGCGGCGCGGGCGTGGGCAAAAGTCATTTTATCAGTTCGATGGCGGACGCGGGTTTGGGGAAACTCTGCATTTTCGACACCGAACGTAAAGCGCGTCTGCTGCGCGGAGTCGGGCAAAAATTCGACGCGCTCGAAATCGAAAAAACCGACGAATTGCCGGAATTTATCGAATGGGCGATTAACGGCGAAGGCACGGAACAGAATTACGGCTGTTTCGCTTTAGACTCGTGGGCGGCGTATTTCGGCGCGAAGCATTCGGAGATGATCGAAGCCGTGCGCGAAAAAACGGGCGACCCTTTGGCACAGCCGAGCGCGGAAGAACTAGCGGCGGATCAGATGATTTTGCAGTCAGTTTTGCGAAAACTCTGTATCGAATCGGGCAAATGCGTCGTCATCGCTGACCAGATTGCGGCACGCGGTAAAGAAGCCAAAGAAGACAACGAAATCGGGCGTGTTCTGCCGATGACGGCGAGCGGTTTGGAGTATTTCGTGGATGTGATGCTCGAAGTTTCGCTTCAGGAACGCGACGGCGAAATCACGCGGGTTTTCCAAGTCGTCAAGTCGAATTCGCCCGCCTTTGAAGTCGGTTTCGAGATGACCGGCAACATCGGATTCAAAGATTTTCTCGAATATATGAAAGGCGAACAGGCTCTCGAATTGGCGTTTGACGCGCCTGCAAAATCCGATGTGCCGGAGTTTATCGAAGACAAACATCCGATCTCGATTGCGCCGCAGACGATGACGGTCGAAGATTTGGTGAAAAAAGCCGAAGCGAACGGTTTCAAAAAAGCCGACATCGTAACGGGCGCGAAA
>JAYVGL010000300.1:0-3442 GCA_043772175.1 Pyrinomonadaceae bacterium
GGATTAACGGTTTTATTCGGCTCTTTTCCGAAATACGCTTTGACCATTTCCTGAACTTTCGGGATTCTGGTCGAGCCGCCGACCAACACGATTTCGTCAATATTTTTCGCTTCCAAGCCAGCATCTTTGATCGCCTGTTCAACCGGCGGCATCAAGCGTTTCAGAAGCGGTTCGATCAACTGCTCGAATTTCGAGCGCGTCAATTTCATCACCAGATGTTTCGGACCCGAAGCGTCCGCCGTGATAAACGGCAGATTGATTTCGGTTTCCATCGCCGACGATAATTCGACTTTGGCTTTTTCCGCCGATTCTTTCAGCCGCTGCAAAGCCATTTTGTCCGCCGTCAAATCAATGCCTTGATCTTTTTTGAATTCGTCAACGATCCATTTAATCAACGCTTCGTCAACGTCGTCGCCGCCCAAGTGCGTGTCGCCGTTGGTTGATTTTACTTCGACGACACCTTCGCCGACTTCCAAAACGGAAATATCGAAAGTTCCGCCGCCGAAGTCGAACACGGCAATCGTTTCCTCTTTCTTTTTATCCAAACCGTAAGCCAACGCCGCCGCCGTCGGTTCGTTGACGATTCGCATCACTTCGAGACCGGCGATTTTACCCGCGTCTTTCGTCGCTTGCCTTTGCGCGTCGTTAAAATACGCGGGAACGGTGATGACGGCGCGGTCAACCTTCGCGCCGAGATAATCTTCCGCCGCCTTTTTCAATTTCTGCAAAACCATCGCCGAAATTTCCGGCGGGCTGTATGATTTGTCCTGCGCGTCAATTTTCACGTCGCCGTTTGAAGCGCGTTCGACTTTGAACGGAACCTGTTTTTTCTCGCCTGAAACTTCGTCGAATTTGCGCCCGATAAACCGTTTTATCGAATATAAAGTGTTTTCCGGGTTCGTTACCGCCTGCCGTTTGGCGACCTGTCCGACAAGGCGATTGCCGTCTTTGGTGAACGCCACGACCGACGGCGTAGTTCTGCCGCCTTCTTCATTAGTAATGACGACCGGCTCGTTGCCTTCCATCACGGCAACCACCGAATTCGTCGTTCCTAAGTCAATTCCTATAATTTTACTCATTTATTAACTCTCCAAATTGTAAATTAGCCTACTTTTGCTTTAACAAAAACTTTAATTTTTCTTGAGCCGAAAGCTAGTATAATATCTGAGTGTATTACTGTCAAGTTTGTTTTTGTAGTCAGATTCAAAGCAAAAAGCGCGAGTTTCTCAACTTGCGCTTTTTGCATTTCTCGAACATTTTCGCCGTGTAATTTGCCATTTAATTATTACTCGCGCCGCCGCTCCACATCTCGAAACTGCCCCAAATTTCGTCTATGGTTTTTTCGTTCGGAGCGAATTTTGCGTCTTCTGCGCCGAGAATCATTACATAATTATCGGTGACATCGGTTCCGACCAGAATCCGCAGTTTGCCTTTACCGCGTGTCGGATGAACGGTTGTCGCGTCGGCGACGGCGTAATCGTCGCTTTCCGCCTTCAAATTTCCGGGCGTAACTTTTTGTCCCATTTCTTCGAGAAAGGCAACCGCGTCTTCGAGCAGATTTTCTTTGGTTAAAGTTTTGTCTTTGTATGACAATACGAAAATATCCACGTCGTTCGGTGTCGTAACCGTCATTACGTCAACGCCGCTGACCGTTTCGACTTCGCCTTTCGAGCCTTCGGGAACGGAAAAACCGTAGCCTTTCGCTTCGTCATAAACGTAAACCCAGCTTTCGGGAACGGGATTGCTTTTGCTCGCCGTTTTCGCTTTGCCTTCGGGTTTCTTTTCGTCCTGTAAAGTCGTTTTCGGCTTTTCGGTCTTCGCCGTCGGGTTGGCGGTCGAAGCCGAATTAGCCGGTTTATTCGCCGCCGGACTCGAAGCCGTGTTAGTCGGTTTGACGGCAGCCAAAGTGTTATCGCCGGTGCTGAATGAGGCACTGCATCCGGCGAAAGACAGTCCGAACGCTGAGATTGTCATCATCAAAAAAAGTTTGTTTTTCATAATTTGTTTGTCATCTCCTTATCAGTCGGGCGGAAAAAGCCGAACCGCTTCCGCCCGAAATTTTATTTATCCGAAAGCATTCACCGTTTTAATCAATTTGTAATTATTCGACCACCGCCGTCGCTTTGCCGTTTTTGTAATAAAGGGTCACTTTGGAAATTTCCAGCAGATTCAAATTTTCCCATTCGATAAACTCGCCGTCCGCGTCCTCGATGCGTAAGTCCCACAGTTTGGCTTTTTCCGTGCGGGAAAAACTGATGTCGGATTCGTGGTTGTCAGGCAGTGTGCCGACTCCGAGAATGTCATCGCCCCATTCGTCGGCGTTGTGCGGCGTAATGTAAAGCGCGTTAATTTCCACGCCGGTTTTATTGACCAGCAAAAAATCCTGCGCCGCCTGCGCCGACGCTTCCGTCGCGGCGGCTAAACAAAACGCTCCGAATACCATTAAAATCATCAACGAATTTTTCAACATTTTCATAATTTTCTCCTAATTTTTTTATTTGATTTGATCGCTTGCGCGGAAACTGAATTTCGCCTGCGGCGATTCTTAAATTATTGTCTAACCCAAACAACTCCGTCCGACCAGGTGATTTTTTGTCCGTCGGCGGACAGTCTGCCGTTTTGCGTGGCAAAGTCTTGGGCGTAAACCTTACCGCCTTCAAATCGTCCTCTGGATTTGGTTTTTCCGTCTTTCGTATCCTGAATGGAAATGCTCGTGCCTGTTTGAACAATCGTCCAAACATACGGCGATTTCGTGCCGTCGTCGTAATAACCGACCCAAGTGCCGGTAACATCTATCAGGTCGTTCGATCTGACCCAGACCACACCGTCCGACCAGCTAATTCGATTGCCGTCGGCGGACAACCTGCCGTTTTTCGTGGCAAAATCCTGAGCTGTAACATTGCTGCCGTTGACGCTGCCTCTCGATTTGGTTTTACCGCCGCTCGAGTCTTCAATCAAAAGAGTCGAACCTGTCTGGGTGATCGCCCAAACATACGGAGAAATAGTTCCGTCGTCGTAATAGCCGAGCCATTCGCCATTGAGATTGGTCAGGTTCTCATCAAACATCGCCGTCGCTTTGCCGTTTTTGTAGTAGAGCGTAACCGTCGTGATTTCCAGCAGATTGAAATTCTCCCATTCGATAAACGCGCCATCGGCATCTTCGACCCGCAAATCCCAGAGTTTGGCTTTTTCCTTTCTGGAAAAGGTTATCTCCACCGAATCGTTGACGGGCAGCGTGGCAACGCCGAGAATGTCCTCGCCCCAAACTTTGGCGTTGTGCGGCGTTACATAAAGCGCGTGAATCTCTGCGCCGGTTTTATTGACCACCGTAAAATCCTGCGCCGCCTGTGCCGAAACTCTCGTGACCGCCGCCGGAAAATAAAATGCTCCGACTACGAATAAAACTGCCAACACATTTCTTATTATTTTTTCCATTTTTTTT
>JAYVGL010000301.1:0-17146 GCA_043772175.1 Pyrinomonadaceae bacterium
CGTTCCGGGATGAAAACGCCGTCCGCGCCCGCGCATTCGATGGTTCGCAGGATCGCGCCGAAATTTCGCGGGTCTTCCACGCCGTCTAAAATTACGATCAAAGGCTTTTCGCCGATTTCGACTTTACGATAAATTTCGTCGAGAAGTTTCTCCGCCGGATAATAATCCGCCGCCGCCGTCAAAGCGACGATACCTTGATGATTCGCGCCGCTTTCGACCAATCTCGACAAATTCTCACGCGGAACTTTCTGAAACGGTATGCCGCTGTTTCGCGCCAGCGTTAAAATGTCGGACAGCCGTTTTTCGTGTCCGCCGTCGGCGATGATTATTTTGTCAATTTTACGATTTTCAGCGCGCAACGCTTCTAAAACCGGCAGAACACCGAAAATTATATTCTGCGGAATTTCCGGTTTTGATGGTCGGTTTTCGGTTTTCGGTTTGAAATCCGAATTCTGAAATTTACCGCGTCCGTCGAATTTGGAATTTGGAATTTGGAATTTGGAATTTTTCATAAAAGATGGCGGCGCAAACGCGAATATCTGGTAAATTGCGATAAGTTATTGACGGTCGTGATATTTCCCAGATTAAACTTTCCGATGCCGGTGCGCTTCAAACCCTGCGAATCAATTTTTCGTTCAACTTCCCAGACGGTTCCCAGATATTCGCGGACGCGCCGGTAATCGTCAACGTATTCGGCGTTCGGCGCAAACTGCGCGAACTTGTCGGCAAGTTTTACGATATTGTCTTTCGCCAGCATCGCCTTCTCCGCTGCCAGACACGAAAAGTCGAAACCTTTCGCCGAGATGCGCCAGCCGATTGAATCTTCGCGGCTGTAAACGTCTATCAAAGATTCGTCGGACGAAGTTTCGGTCGCGTCTAAAATTTTATTTTCGCCTTTTTTGCGGTAAGTTTCCGTCGCTTCGATTCTGCGCTCGAAAATTGCGCCGGTAATGATCAACGCCAAATTTTCTTTCGATATTTCGACGATTTCGTCTCGATTAAAAAGTATCAAAATCAAATTCTCGTCAAAAAATTTGATGCCGCGCAAACGACGCGGCGATTTTTCGAGCCTCAAATTCTCGTCGCTGACGATGAACGACTCGATACCAAAATTCCGTAAATAATTTTGCGCGAGCTGCGCTTCATTTTCCGATTCGACACGGGCGACCGGAAGCGGTTTTCCGGCTTCGATTATCTTCTGCAAAATCTCCGTTTCCAACTGTAAAATTCGTCCGATTTCCACGATTTTCGATGAATCAAAAGACGCTGCCGACGGCTTGATTATCAAGTTACAGCCTTTTTCCCACGCTTCGAGTCTTCGCAGATTCGGGCGTAAGAACCTGCCCTGCGCTTCACTTATTTCAAGTTCCGCGCCGCAGTAGAGACAATTCGGCTTAGTCGGCGAATTTGCCCTCGCACATTTGTCGCACCGAACTAACTCATCCGGCTGGAAACCGATATTTTCCATTGGCGCGGGCGGCTCATTCAGCCATTCTTCCAAGATTTTTTCTTCCATAAGTTTACGATTATACATTGAAAAACAATCATCTTGTTAAAACTTTCGCTTGACCGAAAGACGGGCGAACAGGCAAACTAGAAACAGTTAATATATTTGAAACGCAGTTTGTTTTTAAGAAAAACGGAACGAATTTAATTTTATAAAATACTACTTTTACCGGCTGACGATAATTTAAGATTTCATTATAAATTAGCAGGCTAATTTCCGTTATCACAAGACTTAAATTTTTCAATACAAACGATTAAACGAGTTCTCCGTCCGTTTTTCGCCAACTGCGCTTCGATTTATCTTAAAAATTTATAATAAAAAGAAGGTTTTTTGAAATGCAGTTTGATATATCCGCCAACTCGTCTTGGCAATTCGGACATCGCGGGCGCGTCGCGGTGTTTATTGACGGCAACAATCTTTTTCACGCCGCTCGGTTTCACAACATAGATATTGACTACAACAAACTTCTGCGCCTTTTATTAGGCGACGGACGACTTCTGCGCGCCTTTTTCTATACGGGCGTTGACGCGAACGCGGAACGTCAGCAAGGTTTTCTGCTGTGGATGCGGCGCAACGGCTTTCGCGTCGTGCAAAAGGAATTGAAAACTTTTTACGACGGGACGCGCAAAGCGAATCTCGATGTCGAAATCGCGGTTGATATGCTCAGTTTAGCCGGACGCTACGATACGGCGGTGTTGGTTTCGGGCGATGAAGATTTCGTTTACGCTTTGAACGCGATTGCTTACAAAGGCTGCCGCGTCGAAGTCGCCGGTTTTCGCTCGAACACCGCGCCGCGTCTGATTGATGTCGCCGATTATTTTATAGATTTGGGCGACATCGCCGAACTCGTCCGCAAAGACGTTTCGCAAACCGGACAATACGATATTCCTTCGTTCGTGCCGCCCGAAGAATTGTCGTCGCCGGAAACGGCTCGCGGACATCACGATAAAAAATTTCAACCGGCGAATAGCAAAATTCCGTTCGAGACGACTTATGCGGAAGACGAAACGGACAATTATTCAGACCTGGTGCGCGTCCGCGACAAGCGATGAAACTTTTTACCGTTAAAGAAGCGAACGATTTGCTGTCCGCCATTCGCCCGAAGCTCGAAAGCGTCCGCAATCATTACGCCGCCATTCAAGCACTGCGTGAATCGGCGAAAGCGGCGGCGCAGGCTGCCGCTTTCGGCGGCGGAATGGAAAGCGGCACAAACTACGTCAAAGCTCTCTATGAAATCGGTAAACTGACCACCGAGCTAAACGAAATCGGCGTTCAACTAAAAGATTATTCGCGCGGTCTGATTGATTTTCCCTGTCATCGGGAAGGCGAGATAGTCCTGCTTTGCTGGCAGTTCGACGATGGCGACAGAATCGAGTGGTGGCACGAGATCGAGACGGGATTTGCGGGCAGAAAAGCCCTCGATTTCGGGTTTTAGATTCTAAGTTTGGGAGTACCGACGCTTGCGGCACTCTTTTTTTGACCGGAAAACTAACCTCTGCAAACTACCGGGCAATCGAAAACCTAAAATCCAATATCTAAAATCGTCCATCACGTTGTTTTCCTTGACTTTACTATTGACGCATTAAAGTAGTTTCTGATAACATCGCCTCAGACTTATTGATTTCTTTTTGACTTTCCCGAATCTGCGGAAAATCTTTTCAAAATTTAAAACTTTACTGAATTATGAACTGTCCAGTTTGCAATCGAGAACACAACGCCGCCCTTTCAATTTGTCCGAGTTGCGGCGCGATGAAGGATGATTCGGCACGCGAAGAATTTATCGGAAAAATCTCCGCCCGTCTGAAACCGATCAATTCGGAATCCGAAACTGCCGCGAAAAATAAGGAAAAACCAATGCCCAACCAAACTCTTTCAAACGCCGCGCCGTTGATGACTTCGATGCCGCTCAATGAAACGCCGAAAGCGGCGACGACCGACATCGCGGCAAAACCGACGAGTCCGACATTAGTCGAATTTCACAGCAAAAATGCGACCGTTCCCGAGTGGCGTTTGCAGTTGCAAAACGCCGTCCGCCAGCGTCAGGGGCAAGTCAAATCAGACCCGCCGATGGCTGCCGAGCCGACGATTGCGCTCCGCGCCAAGCTCGTTACCAGCGGTGCGAATGCTTTGAAAGCGGAAGTCGTCGAAGCACCGCAGCCGAAAGCTCAAAAAAATTCTGATTTAGCCCGCGCTTTGGAGCGAATCGAAAAATCGCGTCAGAAGTTTCTGGTCGAGGAAGAAATTCAAGTTGTTCCGACTTCGCCGAAAACGGGGAAGAGCTATCCTTTTCATATCGCTTCCAGAACGAGCGAAGCGGACGTGAAACCCGCCGAAATAAATCTGCCGGTCGGCTCGTTTCCGAAACCGAAACTCGCCGCGCCGCCGACCTTGGAACGAGTCAAACTCGACACGAATAAACTTCCGCCGCTCGCCGCGCAAATTGCCGAAAGTTTCGCCGCGCCACCGGTTATTTTAGGGAAGACAGGTGTAACCGAAATTGAAATCGCTCGGAACGAAGCCGCCGTCGAAGTTGGGGAAACCGAAGAATATGACGATTGCCCGACGTTTGCGATGCGTTTTAACGCCGGACTTTTCGATTTGATAATCGGCTCGTTCGTCAGTCTCTGTCTGCTCGCGCCGTTTATGCTGATGGGCGGCGAATGGCTTTCGGGAGCGGGATTTTTCGCGTTCGCCGCCACCACCGCGATTGTGATGTTCGTCTATCTGACGACCGCCGTCGGATTCTACGGCAGAACTTTCGGAATGCGGCTGTTCTCGCTCGAACTCGTGGACATCGAGGGCGAAGAATATCCGACATTTCATCAAGCCGCCGTCAGTTCGTCCGTCTATCTTTTATCGCTCGCGTTCGGCGGTCTGGGGTTTTTGACGATGCTTTTCAACGCTGAAAAACGCGCCGCTCACGATTTGGTGTCGAAGACGATTATCGTTAAGGAATAGTTTAGGATTCAGGGTTCAGGGTTCAAAATTGAAATCCTGAACCCTGAATCCTAAATCCCGAATCCTAAATCCTGAATCTTCCAAAGTGAACGAAAAAACGCTCGAAAAAATCTGTGCCGAACTTGCGTCCGCGATTGTCGGAAATAAGTTCGGCAAAATTTTTACTCTTTCACGCCTGCAAACGGCGATTGACTTTCGTCTGCCCGATTCAACTTATCTTTTCGTCAGCATTGAGCCGGATAAGCCGCGTGTTTATCTAATCAAACGCCGACTGCGTGATTTGGAAAAGCAGACGGTTAACCAAACTTCGTTCGTAATGTTTTTGCGGAAGCGGCTGGCGAATTCCGCTTTAACTTCAATCGAGAAACTGCCGAATGAACGGGTTTTGCGGCTCGGACTTTCCGCCAAAAACGATTTTGGCGACACGGAGCATTACGCTTTGATTTTCCAGTTGACGGGACGTTCGGCGAACATATTTCTGCTTGATAAAAACGATTTTATTCTCGATGCCAATCGAGAATCGCACGGCGCGGGACAGGAGATTGCCAGCCGTTACGCGCCGCCGGAAATTGCGGCGGGACAAACGGCGAGGAAAGAACAGGGCGAAGCGTTCGAGCGCGGAGAATACGCGAGTTTATCGGAAGCGTTAGACATTTTTTATCTGGAAAAAGAAGCCGAAAAACTCTTCCAAACCAAAGCGGGCGCGGCGCGAAATAAACTGAAATCGGAATTACGGAAGCGCGAAAAATTATTAAAAAAACTCCGGCAGGACTTGAATCATCACGGCGACGCGGAAACCTGGAAACGGTTCGGCGATTTGATTCTGGCGAATCTGGCGACGGCGAAACGTGAAGCGAATAAAGTTTACGCGACTGATTTTTATGATGAAAACACGCCGCTGATCGCCATCGAAATTGACGAAAACGATTCACTGACGACTGCCGCCGAAAAGTTTTTCAAAAAATATACCAAGGCGCGCAACGCCAAAACCGAATTGACCAAACGCTTGGCGGATCTGGAAACGCAGATTGCCGATTTTCAAACGCGGAAGGAAGATTTGGAAGCCGCGATTGCCGAACGCGACGAGAGTTTTCTGGCGGAATTTTCCGGCGAGAAGAAAGAGCCGCCGAAAGGCAGAGCCAAGGAAAAAGCGTCGGACGTTTTCAAAGGCGCACGCCAGTATTTCTCGACCGAAGGATTTGAAATTTTGGTTGGCAAAGGCTCGAAAGATAACGATTATCTGACGTTTCGGATTGCCAAAGCGTCAGATTTATGGCTTCACGCGGCAGATTACCCGGGTTCGCACGTGATCGTCAAAAACCCGAATCGCGGCGAGATTCCGCCGAAAACACTGCTCGAAGCCGCACAAGCCGCCGCCTTTTTCAGCCACGCCAAAGACCAGCCGAAGGTTGCCGTGCATTACACGCCGAAAAAATTTGTCAACAAACCGAAAGGCGCGGGCGCGGGTTTAGTCAGTATGTCGAGCTTCAAAACGATTCTCGTCGAACCGAAGGCGAATTTTAGTGAAAGGTGAACAATCGGATTTATCAAATTCCAGTTCAAAGCCGCATAGCAGCGAAATGTTTGTAGATGCGTGTCGGAAATGAAGTCAGAGCTCCGTAGGAGCGGCACAAAATTATGCCGTTCCTACGGAACTCTGACAGTTTTTGCGAAATTCTGTTCTACAAACATTTCGCTTCTCACGTGACTAAGGGCGGTGTTTGAGCGAAGCAAATCAATTAGCTGCCGCTCATCGTTTTCTCGACCGCTTCTTTCATTTGAGTGATAACTTTCTGCCCGCCGCCGCTGAAGATGCCGGTCATTCTGCCGTCGCGGTTGATGAGAATCGTCTGCGGAATGCCTTGCAGTTTCGTCAGCTTGATAAACGCGCTGACCATCTTTTGATCAGCGAAACCGAGTTTGTAATTCAGTTTCATTTCTTTGGCGAAGTTGTTGATTTCTTCGACGCTTTCTTCGTCAACGTCCAAACCGATCACTTCAAAACCCTGATCGCGGTATTTGTCCTGCAATTCGATAAAATGCGGCATTTCCCCACGACACGGACCGCACCACGTCGCCCACAAATTAACCAGCACGACCTTGCCTTTATAATCTTCAATCTTGAGAACTTTGCCGTCCAAATCTTTGTTTTCCGTGAGCAGAACCGCCTCCGGCGCCGGCGGATAAGGATTGTCGGCGTTTTCCGTCGGCGATGTCGGGTTCACGCCGGCGGTTTTATTCGATGCGTTCGGCGCGACTTCAATCACCGCGCCTTTTTGAGCGTTGGTCGCGGTTGACGTTTTCGTGCAAGCCGTCAAATTTGAAAAAGCGATGCTCAGGGCGATCAATAATAACGTATTTTTTAATGAATTTTTCATTTAACCTCGTAAATATCAGCCGATGTCCTGCAGTTTCAGGACGATCAAAGTTGCCGATACCAATATCAAAAACATTAGCATTAAAACTATCTGATTTAAAATCTCGTGCATCCAGGGGTGCAGAAAATTGATGTGAGAACTCAAATCTTCGGGGATTTTCACCGCGTCCTTGATCGCGGGCGGCTCGTCCAATTTCGGGGCGGAAACATTTTTTCCGGCTTTCAGATCAGTCTCGAAATCTTTCAACTTTGTCTCGGAAGCCTTTTGGTAATCGTCCAAATCGCGTTTGGCATCGGCGATGATCGCGTCGTTTTCCGATTCGATTGCTTTATACAAACCTTTGCCGTTGGTTTTGCCGTTCGAGTCCGCGCCTTCTGCTTCGAGCGTGTCGAGCGTCGAAAAACGCTTCATCGTATCGAACGACCACGTTGCCGGCATCACTAAACCCGTCGCTTTGTTGATGCCCGTCGGAACTCCGACCAATCCCGAAAACAAAATCTGCGGAATCAAAATCAGAGGGACGAGACTCGTTGCCATCTCGGAAGTCTTGACCAGAGCCGAAATCAGCAGACCGAGAGCGATGCCGACACCGGCGGTCAGAAGCATTATCCAGAACTGCGGAATTCCTAAAAGTTCGCCCGGCATCGGCATCAAACCGACCAGATCAAGGAGTTTGAGCGGCACGAAAAGCGTCAGACACTGAATGCCGACGATAATTCCGAGAACGAAAAGTTTCGAGAAAATATACGGCAGAAGTCCGAGATTAACCATTCGTTCGCGGTTGTAAACGGCGCGTTCGCGGATGATTTCACGCGCCGAAACCGAAATCCCGAACCAGACGGAGACGAGCGATAAAACGAAGTATGCAAAATCTCGCGGCTGATTTGCACCCATCACGAAATAAACCATCACGGCGATAATCGGAGCCTGCGCGAACAAAATCAAAAGGTTAAGTTTGTCGCGGAACAGCACTTCCCAATAACGGCGCGAAAGCGTAACGAACTGCCGAATCGAACCGGAAATGCCGAGCCGATTTTTTTTCGACACGCCCGCCGACTGCACTTTGCCTAAATCTTTGAGCGGTTCGTAAACATTCCTCTGATACTGCGGCGTGCGGGTGAATTTCTGCTTCCAATCTTCCGCGACCTGTTCGGTGATTTGCTGGCGGTTGGCGTTATTCGTTTGCCTGATGCGCTGTTCAATCGGGTCTTCGAGTTTGTCGTAAAGTTCTTTGAAACTTTTCGCGTCGAGATGCGCTAACGCTTCGTCCGGCTTGCCGTAAAAGGCGAGTTTACCGCGAATCAGCACGACGATTTTATCGAAAAGTTTGACGTTCTCCATCGCGTGGGTCGTCAAAATGACGGTTCTGCCCGATTCGGCGATTTGGCGGAAGAGTTTCATAATTTTCTCTTCGGTCGCCGGATCGAGTCCCGATGTCGGCTCGTCCAGAAAAATCACCGACGGTTTCGTAATCAGTTCGACGGCGATGGAAACGCGCTTGCGCTGTCCGCCGGAGAGTTGATTGATCGGCACGTCGCGGCGTTCGGTCAAACCCGTTACGTCCATCACTTCTTCGATGATTTGATCGAGTTCCTGACGCGAAACGTCACTCGATAAACGCAGTTTGGCGACGTAGAAAAGCGTTCGGTAAACGGTTAATTCGCGGTGAATTATATCGTCCTGCGGAACGTAACCGATAGATTGTTTCAGCGAATCAAGATGCTGATATAAATCGAGATTGTTGATTAAAACGCTGCCGCCGGACGCCGGACGCATCCCGTTGAGCGCGTCCATAAACGTAGATTTGCCCGCGCCCGAAGGTCCGAGCAAGCCGACGAATTCATTCGGCTGGATCGAAAGCGAAACATTATCAAGCAGTCGAATCGTGCCGCCGCCCGTCCGATTTTTGACTTCTTTGGTGATGTTGACCGAATCAATTCGCGTTTTCGAGCGCGTGTCGAAAACGCCGATGTTGCCCGCGTTATCAATCCGAATCTGAAACGAACCGATTTGCACCGAGTCATTCGGCGTGATCATCTGGCGCGAAACGCGGCTGCCGTTAACGTAAACGCCGTTGGTCGAATTCTGGTCTTCGATGTAAATTCCGGCGTTCGTTCGCGTGAGTTTGGCGTGGCGATTGGAGATTTGCAAGCCGTCAATCCTGATGTCGCTTACCTCGTCGCGCCCGATGGTCAGTTGATTTTTATTGCCGAAAGTCAGCGACATCAAAAGCGACGGCTGCGCGGCGGATTTGTCTTTCGAGACGGTCTGCGACATATTTCCGAGATTGACGACCATCGTTTTGGAACTGTTTTCAAGCGGCGAATTATCCAGATTCGCCATTTGTCCGCTGGCGAGATTGCGTTGTCCGGCGACGCTCGCGCCTTTCGGCGCAATGCGCGACGGCGCGTTTAGTTTGACAATCGGACCGCCCAAACCGAGTTCGATTTGATCTTCGTGATAAAGCGGGGTCGGCGTGGAGATGCGCTGTTCGTTGACTAAAGTTCCGTTAAAACTCCCGTTGTCGTGAATGACGAAAACGCCGTCTCTGCGGCGGATTTCGGCGTGTTTGCGCGAAACCATAACGGCATTTGCGTCAAAAACGATGTCGCCGTTCGGATCGCGTCCGAGCCAAATGCTGTCTTTATTGATCTTAAAAGGTCTGGGAAATTGCGCGGTGTCGGTAAATTCGAGTTGGGCTTCCTGCGGCTGACCGGTTTGAACGGAATTTTGCGGCGCGGTCGGCGTTTGGCTTTGATAAGACGGCGGGACGAAATTCTGTCGGGCAGTTTCATTCGTCTCAAGCCCGACGACGTTTAAAATCGGACCGTTCGCGCCGAATTGCAGACGGCTGCCGATTTGAACGATTCGCGGCACGACGACTTTTTGACCGTTAAGCAGCGTCCCGTAACTCGAATTCAAATCGTGTAAAACCCAGTTATCGTTTTGCCAGCGCAATTCGGCGTGGCGGCGCGAAACCATCGGATACTGCGCGTTGTCGAAAACGATTTGGCAATCGGTTGTGTCGCGCCCGACGCGGACAATCGGCAGATTAAAGGATTTTTCCGGCGAACTCGTGCCGCCCTGGACTTCGGCTAAAACAATTTTCATTGGTTGGAAACTGCGAAAATGCGGAATTGAAAATCTTATTTCGCCACAATTCTAACGTAAGATGATGAAAAACTGAAAGCAGTGAGCAGTAAGCAGGAAGCGGTGAGCAGATAAAATTCAAAATTATCTTACTCACCGCTTCCTGCTTACTGCTCGCTGCTTTATGGATTCGGCTCGAAGGTTTCCAGAATGTTGGAAAGTTCGCCCTTCACGCCGACCTCTTCGACGCTTTTCACTTCTTTTGAAAGCGAGGTTGCCAGCATCGTGATGACGTAACCGTTTTTCAGACCGGCAAGCTGCGCCGGAATCCAGAGCCGTCTGCCCCAGAGCGTAACTTTCTCGCCGCTCGCCGCCGTTCCGAGACTTTCAAATTTAACTTCAAACGCCTGCCAGCGTCCGTTTTGAATTTTCGTTTCGCCCTGTGAAATCAGATTGTAGTTTCCCTGTAAGGCTTTGGTTAGATCGCTGTTCGATTTCTCCAGAAGTTTCGGAAAGTTCTCGCGGTCGGCTTTGAAAGTTCCCTTGCTGTCATAGAAACTGATTAGCATCTGTTCAATCGGCAAGCCTTTGCCGTCGGTGCTGGAAACGTCCAGAAAATTATTTTTCGCATCTTTGCGCGTCCAGTTTTGCGGGTAATAAAGCGAAAATCCGAGGAAGTTTCTCGCCGCCTCGCCCGCTAAATCTTCCTTGCTGTTCTGAAAATAAATCGTATTCGGCGGCTGCGAAATTGTTCGCAGCATCGGGAAAGATTCGATTTCTTCGGGTGTCGGTGCAGGATTATTGAAATTTGCGGCTGGCATATCGTTGACGGTGCGGTTGAGCGGTTCGACGCTTTGCACCGGCGTTGGTGCGCCCGTATTCGGATCGCTCTGACGATTGAAAAAATACAACCAAACGGCTAAAAGTCCCGCCGATAAAACCGCTAAACCCAACAAGGCAAACGCCGTCCGGCTGCCGCTGCTGGCGGCGGGCGTGTCCGAAGAGCGTTTTTCCCAAGCTAAATCCTCCGTCGCTTTGACACTTTCCGGCGGCGCGTCAACCGACGCGGCGGGCGGCGCGGAGATTCCCGTTTTCTCGGCGGCAATCGCCTTTGAAACTGTTTTCTGTCGGCTTTTTGAAGTCAGAGGCGCGGACGGCGCGGGAATCGGCGATTCCTCGCTTTTGAATTCGTTCGGTTCGGTCGAACTCAGTTTAGTCGTGACGGCGTTGAAAAGCGCGTCGCCGAAGTCGCGCACTTTCGGGTAGCGTTCCGAAGGATTAAACGACAACGCTTTGGCTAAAATTTCGTCAACCAGCGGCGGCAGATTGTCGTGCAGCGTCGCCGCCCGAACTATCAAACCCTCGCGCTGTTCTTTGAGCAAACCGCCGATTTTCGTTGCGTTGAACGGCAGGCGATTAGTCAGCATTTGATAAGCGATAACGGCGAGCGCGAATTCGTCGCTGGCGAAATTGGCGAGCTTGCCTTCGACCTGTTCGGGCGATTTATACGGCAGATTTTTTTCGTTCAGCTTGCCTTTCGCCGCGCCGAAATTAGTTAGTTTAATTTGTTCCGCGCCGACCTCGTTGACGGTCAGAATGATATTTTCCGGCTTCAAGTTGCGGTGCAGAATGCCGCTCTGGTGAACTTCGCTTAAGGCGTAAGACGCTTGGCGGATGATGCGGGCGGTTCGCACCGTGTCGAAACTTCCCTTCCGCTGAAGGCGATCTTTGACCGATTCGCCTTTAACGTATTCGGTTATGACGAACGGTTTGCCTTCCAGAAGTTCGCCCGAATCAATAACGCTGATGATGTTCGGGTGGCTGACGTGCGACAGCGAAACTCGTTCTTCGGCGAAGATTTTGCTGGAAAAAGAATCTTCCGCGTCGTCGTCCATCAAAACGCGCACGACGACTTTTTTGCCCGCCACGATTTTGTCTTCCGCCAGATAATCAATCGCGCTGTCGTCTGCGCCGATCTGCTCGCTGATTTGATAACGACCTTTGATCGCCTGCCCGTGCAGAACTTCCGGGTTTTCCCAAGTTACCGCCGATCTGCCCGCCGGATTGATTTTTCGGTCGCCGAGCAGTGCCGTTCCGGTGGCGATTTCGTTCGGATTTATCAGGCGCGGCGGCTTCGCGGCGGGCAGTTCGAGGTTATTTTCAACTTCTGCCGCGTCTGTCGCTTTGGTTTCCGATTCCGGTTCGAGTTCCAAAAACGGTTCGGATTCCGGTTTCGGCGCGGTTGCGTTCAACGGTTCGAGTTCCGACTTTAAAGGTTCAAGTTCCAATTCCAAATCATTTTCGTCGAACCGAGCGATTTTCTTTTTCGACTGAATCGGCGGCGTGATTTCAAGTTCCGGTTCGGCTTTGAAAATCTTGCCGGGCGGCGGTCGAAAGGCGACCTGCGAAAAGCGCGGCACATTGGCGAATTCATCGAGTTCCTCGCTGTTTTTTTGATTGATGACGTTTGAAAAGACACCGCCGGATTGGTTGACGGATTTACCGGAGGACGGCGCGGGCAGCAGCCTGCCGCCGTCGTTCAAACAAAATCGCTGAACGCCGTCTTCATAAGTTTGCTGACATTTCGGGCAGTATAACATCGTATTTTTAACTGTTGAAAATTTCATTTGCCTGGAAAACGTCGTCGCCGGAATCGCGTTTCGGCTCGACGCTTATCAGGAAATACGTTTAATCCGGCGTGGTTTTCAATTTAAGACGGTCGAAATAAACGAGAGACGGGAGACGAAGAAGTAAATCAACAGTTCTTCAAACAATCTCGCTTTTCATTTTATTCATTTTCCGCTCTGGCAAGTTTGTCGGATAAAATCGTTTTTTCTTTGTCGAGCGCGACGGCTTGGCGAAAAACGCGGGCGGCATCTTTGTTTTTTCCGGTTTGCAAGTAACCGTCGCCGATGGCTTCAAATTCCTGTGCGAGCCGTTTTTTCTCGTTCGGCGAAACTATTTTAACGGCTTTCGACAGATATTTTTCCGCGTCGGCGAGTCTGCCGCGCCGCATCGCCAGCGAACCCAGAAGCGTGTAGGAAACGAAACTGTTCGGGCTGACTTCCGCCGATTTTTTCAGGATTTTTTCGGCTTCATCGTATTCTTCACGAATCGTCAAAGCGCGTCCGAGCAAGTAAAGCGCGGTCGGATTTTTCTCGTCTTCCTTCAGAGCGCGGCGCAGAAGCTGTTCGGATTCGGCGAATTTCTGCTGCGACTGCATTACGTCGGCGACCAGAATCATCGTCGGCACGTCCGCCGCTAGTTTGATTGATTCGCTGTAAGCGGCGTTCGATTGGGCGGTCAAACCCGTTCTGATCAGAAGCCTTCCCAAATGCGCGTAAGCCAGCGCGAAGTTGGGTTCGAGTTGAATGGCGCGGCGGTAATTCGCCTGCGTTCCCTGTCCGATTTTGCCGCCGAGTTCGAGAGCCACGCCGAGTTGGTCGTAAGCGAAGGCGTTTTTCGGGTCGAGTTCGATGGCTTTTCGCGCCAATTTTTCGGCTTCGGCGTAGCGGTCGGCTAAATCCGCGCCGATAATCGGCTGCGTCAAAACGAAACTCAGAGCGATATACGATTCCGGGGCGGACGGTTCGATTGCCATCGCCGTCCGGTAGGCGCGTTCGGCTTCTTCCCAACGCTGCTGGTCGCTGTATAAATTACCCAAACCGTAAACGGCGCGGGAATCTTTGCCCTGCAAACTTTGAGCGCGTAAATAGGCGGATTCGGCTTTCAGATATTCACGTGCATCGCGCGCCGCGTTGCCTTCTTCGATGGAGTTTTCATAGATTTCGTTAAAATCGCCGGTCGTTTTGTCGCCGACCTTGATGACGATACTGGACGAAGGCTTCAGCGCGGGCGGTTTCGGTGCTTCGGTGATCGCCAATTCCGGTGTCGTTTCGGTCGGTGTTTCAGCAGGAGTTACAATCGCCGATTTAGTCTTCGATTTCGGCGGGTTTCTGGCGATTGCTTTGGATTTCGTAACGGCTTTTCGCGCCGTCGTCGCGCTTTTCGGTTTCGGCGCGGCTTTTTTCGGCGGCGTTTTCGCGGCTGGCTTTTTAGTTTTCGGATTGCTGAAAATCCCGCTGCTGCTGCCCAAATCCTGCCCGAACGCCGCCGTCGTCAGACAAAGCAAACCGATTAAAATAAAACCGTATTTAAAAATCCGCGTATTTTTCCACATAAAATTTCATTCGGAGCGCACCAGTCGAAAACCGAGCTGCGCGTCTCTTTTCGTCAGTTCGACAAAGCCGCGAAACGTCGAAGTAATCGCTTTGTCGCCGCTTGATTTGCTGTATGCCGAACCGCCGCGAAAGACGTTGGTGATGCCCTTAAACTGATCTTTGACCTCGCCGCTGCTGCCCGGATAAAGCGCGGTGCGCGTTCCCGTCCACTCGTAAACATTGCCGATCAGATCGAGAATTCCCCATTTATTCTCGCCGCATTTTTTCGAGCCGACCGGTTCGGGCGAAGTGTCGGGTTTGTCCACGACGGCGCAGCTTTTCTCGAATTTATCGCCCCACGGATAAAGATTATTGTCGTTGCCGTTCCGCGCCGCGTATTCCCATTCTTCTTCAATCGGAAGGCGATATGCCGCGCTGTCGCGTTTGGAACGCCATTTGGTAAATGCCTCGATGTCGTCCATATTGACGAACCGGATCGGCGTGTTTTCCGTTCCCGGAAGCGGCTTGCCGCCTTCCCAACTCGCCGGTGTCGGCGTGTAATTCGTCTCTTTAATAAAATTAGAATACTCGCCGGTCGTTACTTCGGTCTTGTCCATCCAAAAAGTTTTGACATCAACTTCGTGTTCCGGTCGTTCGACGGGCGAGCCGTCGTTGCGTCCCATTCGGAACTTACCGCCGATAATTTTCGCCATCTCCGCTTTGCCCGTGTTCGGCGGAGGATTCAGCATATTCGAGTTGTTCGGCAAAACGATGATGTCTTTGTTGGTCGCATTGACGCTGCCGTTCGTGCGCCCGATGATTCCGAACATAAACGCGCCGCCGACTCCAACCATAGCCAGTAACAATAAGCCGCAAATTCCAGCAATCGCCAAAACTAACGGCGAAAAAAAAGATTTTTTCGGCGGCGCGGCTTCGACGTAACCGTTCGGCTGAGAAGTTTGAAAAGTCGGCTGCGCCGTTTGATGCCCGCCGGTTTGCGCTCCCTGCGAAGCCGAAAAATTTATCGGCGTGTCCTGTTTAATCGGCTGAAGGATTCCCGGCATCGTCTGAAATGTCGGGCGCGGAATCGCGTTTTCACTCGCTCCGGCTTTTAACTCGGCGACGATTTGTTTCGGCTTGCCGTCGAAAATCACGTTGCTTTCCCAATCCTGAAAACCTTCGCGGCTCACCCGCAATTGATGATTGCCGCTCTGCAAACCTTCGAGAAGGAGCCAGCCGTCCTCCTTCGACTGCCCGACCGCGACGTTATCAACGTAAACTTTCGCGTTCGGCGGATTGGTCAGCAAATTCAGATTGGAAACCGGCAGCGAGCGATTGGTAATCGAGCCGAGCATTTCGGTATTCGATGCCGCGATGCCGACCGCCGACCGCAACTCTTCGACCAACTCCTCGACCGAAGCCGTCCGTTTTCCCTTCTCCTTTTCGAGCGTGTGGCGCACGGCGAGTTCGACCTGCGGCGGAATTTCGACACCGAAGTTGCTCATCGGCGGCGTGTCGTCCGACAGATGCTTTTTCATAATCGCCGGAATCGAAGAACCTTTAAACGGCACGTCGCCGGCGAGCATTTGATAAAGCATCACGCCCAAACTGTAAATATCCGAACGCGCGTCGGGGTCTTCGTCCGCCCATTGTTCGGGAGCCATATAATACGGCGAACCCATCAAGCCGGTCGTCTGCGCCTGAATAAATGAACCGAGCAGCTCACCCGATTTGATTTTCGCCAAACCGAAGTCGAGAATTTTGATCGCCTCCGACATCTGCGGCTTGCCCTTGCAAATCATCACGTTAAGCGGTTTCAAATCGCGGTGAACGATGCCCTGATGATGCGCCGCGCCGACGCCGGCGGCGATTGCCGACATCACTTCAAAAGCGCGTTCCGGCGAAAGTTTTTTCTCGCGGTCGAGTAAATCGTGCAAGGACTCGCCTTCGACGAATTCCATCACGAGAAACGGCATCGTTCCCATCGCCACGCCGTAATCCGACACGCCGACGACGTTCTGATGACGAATCGCCGCCGCCGCCAGAGCTTCCTGTCGAAAGCGCGTAACGAGCTGCGGATCGTTGCCGACCAAATCCGGCAAAATCACTTTGATCGCGTGCTGAGTTTTCAGATAGGCGTGGCGGGCTTTATAAACCACGCCCATTCCGCCCTGTCCCAAACGACATTCGAGATGATATTTGCCTTCCAGCACCGGCTCGCCCGCAATCGAATGATACGTCGGCATTCCGTCATTCGGACAAGTCGTAACGTCATCGGTGAAGCAGTTTTTACAAAGTTGACATTCTTTCATTTTGAATAGGTTCGCAATCCTCTGACGCTGATCCCGACAGACGCTTGCGGTCTCGAAGTAAAAATTAAACTTAGGAAAAGTCGGACAACAGACGATTATAGTAACGCTATTTGATTTTAATTGCATTGCGAATGACAATCAAGGTTATTTTGCCGTCCGACTTGCCGATTCAATTATTTTTAGCTGAGTCGGGTTGTTTGGAAATTCGGCGAATAATTGTCGAACAGGCTGTCAAACCGTTTTCGCCGTTATTTTAGTTTAGTGCGATTGCTTCAAAATAAAATAAGCAAAGTAAATGATTAGACGTTTGCACATCTTTCGCTTAATTCTTTAAGCTGAAAGATCAGGAAATTTTTTACAAACACAAAATGAAAATTATCGTTATCGGCAGCGGATTCGGCGGACTCTCGGCGGCGGTTCGCCTGCAGGGTCAGGGTCATCAAGTTACTATCGTTGAAAAACGCGACAAACTCGGCGGACGGGCTTACGTTTACGAACAGGACGGCTTTAAATACGACGGCGGACCGACCATCATCACCGCGCCGTGGCTGATTGACGAAATTTTTGCGGCGGCGGGAAAACAAACGGCGGATTACGTTAAACTCGTCAAACTCGATCCGTTTTACAATATCCGTTGGGAAGACGGCACGGTTTTTCATTACAACGACGACCGCGAACGTCTGCTCGACGAGATTCGCAAAATCTCACCCGAAGGCGTTGAAGGCTACAACAAACTTTCAA
>JAYVGL010000302.1:0-7936 GCA_043772175.1 Pyrinomonadaceae bacterium
TCAAAAGATTCGGCGATAACGGCTTTGACACCCATCAACGCCGTGCCTTTCGCCGCCCAGTCGCGGGAACTGCCCGTCCCGTATTCCTGACCGGCGAAAATTATCAACGGCGTGTTTTGTTCTTTATACTTCATCGCCGCATCGTAAATCGTCATCGTCTCGGTGTCCGGCATAAACGATGTGAAACCACCTTCACGCGGCGCGACCAACTGATTTTTGATGCGGACATTGGCGAAAGTTCCGCGCAGCATCACGCGGTCGTTTCCGCGCCGTGAGCCGTAGGAATTGAAATCTTCAATCGCCACGCCGTTCGCCTGCAAATAAAGTCCGGCGGGCGATGTCGGTTTGATCGCACCGGCGGGTGAGATGTGATCGGTCGTTACCGAATTGCCGAAAATCGCCAGAGCGCGGGCGTTTTTAATGTCGGAAAAGCTGCCGGTTTTCATCGAAAAATTTTCAAAATACGGCGGTTCCTGAATATACGTCGAATCGGCATCCCACTCGTAAACGTCGCCCGTCACCGTCGGAATGTCGTTCCACAAAATATTTTGTCCGGCAAATTCGCTGTAAAGTTTACGATACGTTTCCGGGTCGGTCGCCGCCTG
This sequence comes from Pyrinomonadaceae bacterium, assembly GCA_043772175.1. Lineage (GTDB taxonomy): Bacteria > Acidobacteriota > Blastocatellia > Pyrinomonadales > Pyrinomonadaceae. Next base: position 606 of record JAYVGL010000302.1, read on the forward strand.
CATCGCTTCTTTGATTTCGTCGAGCGAAGCCCAGAGTTCCTTCAAATAAACATCGTTGCCTTCGCCGTCTTTGCCAACCGGCTCGATTGAAAAATCTTTTTGAATGCAGCCGGCGAGCGCGAAGGCGACGACCAGCGGCGGCGACATCAAAAAGTTTGCTTTGATGTTTTGATGAACCCGCGCTTCAAAATTGCGGTTGCCCGACAAAACCGAAGCCGCGATTAAATCGTTTTCGACAATCGCCTCTTCAATTGCCGGATCGAGCGGACCGGAGTTACCGATGCAGGTCGTGCAGCCGTAGCCGACGAGATTGAAACCCAATTTATCGAGATAAATCTGCAAGCCGGTTTTTTCCAGATATTCGGTCACGACGCGCGAGCCGGGCGCGAGCGATGTTTTGACGTAATCGGGAACTTTCATTCCGCGCCGGACGGCTTTTTTCGCCAGTATTCCGGCGGCGAGCATCACCGACGGATTCGAGGTATTGGTGCAGCTCGTGATCGCCGCGATCAAAACGTCGCCGTGTCCGATGGACGTGGTTGACTGCTCGGTATGTTCGCTGAAGTTTTCCACGCGGTCGGGTGTCGGGCGATTGTTGACCATTTCGGTTTCCGACCAAACGCTGGTGTTGATTTCGCTAACGTCTTTTCTGACCGGCGCGGGAACGGTCGAATGGATCTGTCCGCCGCCGCCGGTCACGGTCGTGTGCGTGTCCGCGCCGACCGTGACCATAAACTGTTTGTCCAAATCTTCCAACGCTTTGCCGTAACCGCCTTCGCCGATCGGGTTGGTAAAAAGCTCCGTGAATTTGCTTTTCAAGTCGGTTAACTCGATACGGTCTTGCGGGCGTTTCGGTCCCGCCACCGCCGGAACAATCGTCGTCAAATCGAGTTCGATGACGTTGGAAAAATCAACTTCGCCTTTCTTGGGAATGCCGAACATTTCCTGCGCGGTGAAATAATTGCGGATGGTTTCGATGTGTTCCGAAGTTCTGCCGGTCGCCGCCAGATACTCCAAAGTTTTTTCGTCCACGCCGAAAAAGCCCATCGTCGCGCCGTATTCGGGAGCCATATTCGCAATCGTCGAACGGTCGGTGGCAGGCAGATTGCGCGCGCCTTCGCCGAAAAATTCGACGAATTTGCCGACGACTTTCGCTTCGCGCAAAATCTGCGTGATCTTTAAAACCAAATCGGTCGCCGTCGTGCCTTCGGGCAATTCGCCCGTTAAATGAACGCCGACGACATCGGGTGTTAAAAAATAAACCGGCTGTCCGAGCATTCCGGCTTCGGCTTCGATGCCGCCCACGCCCCAGCCGACGATGCCGAGTCCGTTAATCATCGTCGTATGCGAATCGGTTCCGACCAGTGAATCGGGATAATAAACGCCGTCTTTTTCAAACACGCCTTTCGCCAGATATTCGAGATTAACTTGATGAACGATGCCGATTCCGGGCGGCACAACCGAAAAACCGTCGAAGGCTTGCGTTCCCCATTTTAAAAATCGGTAACGCTGTTCGTTGCGGCGAAATTCCATCGCCATATTACGATGATACGCCGTTTCGCTGCCCGCGTAATCAACCTGCACCGAATGGTCAATGACCAGATCAACCGGAACTAAAGGCTCGATCAAACTTGTATCTTTGCCCAATCTTCCGACTGCCGAACGCATCGCCGCCAAATCTACGAGCAAAGGAACGCCCGTGAAATCCTGCAAAATAACGCGGGCGACGACGAACGGGATTTCTTCGGTGCGTTCAGCGTTGGCGTGCCAGTTCGCCACGTTGCGAACGTCTTTTTCCTGCACCTTCTTCTCGTCGAAATTGCGTAGAACCGATTCAAGCACGATGCGAATCGAAATCGGCAGCCGCGAAATGTTCGCCACGCCTTCTTTTTCCAACTGCGGCAAAGAGTAAAAAACGCCGTCCGCGCCCGTTCCCGTTACGAATGTTTGTCTGGTGTTGAATAGATTATGCGACATTGATATTTGCTTTCCTTATAGCTTTGCGGAGATGATAAATCTGATTTATTTCAGTAATTTAAGTTTAAGAGACGCGGTTTGAAATTGCAACAGCTGTCATTGACGCGCTTTTCGCGTTTTGGACGTTTCGTTTTCAGGCTGGACAATTATTGATTTTTTCCGATTCTTCGACAATAATCTGAAAACCGTTTATGAAATTTTCCGACTTGCGAAAGAAGTTTTTCATTTTTTTTGTTTTTGCCGGCACGATTACGCTGCTTTTGATTATTCTGCCGTTCGTCGAAATTCATCTCAAACCGTTTGTCGAAATTTATCTGAAAGATTTCGTAACCGGCATCTTCGGCTCGCCCGCCCAGGAAATCGGCGCGACTGCCGGAGAAATGGGCGCAACCGCCGGTTCGCTGTTCGTGCAGATTCTGCGGGTTATTAAAGTTATCCTCTGGATGAGCCTGATTATTTCGATTGTCAGGTTCGCCAATTTTCTTATTTTCAACGCCGCGTTTCGCTCGCACGAATACAAAATTTCGTCGCTTCTGCGGAATGTTTTTTCGATCACCATTTACATCGTCGCGTTTTTCGTCGTTTTCAGTTCGCAGTATCCGACGGTTAATCTCGGCGCGTTTTTTCAAACTTCGACCATTCTGGCGGTGATTCTCGGTCTCGCTTTGCAGGACACTTTGGGCAATTTGTTCGCGGGTTTGGCGACGCAAGCCGATCAGCCGTTTCAAATCGGCGATGTTATTTTAATTCCGACCAAAGGCACGGGCGTAGTCGAAGGCGTTTCGTGGCGCGGCGTGAAGATTCGCACTTTTCAGAATAAATTATTGGTTATCAGCAACAGCGTTCTCGGCAAAGAATCCATCGAAGTCGCGCCGCGTGATAATTTGAATGCGCGTCTGGTAAATTTTACGACCGTTTACGCGAGTTCGCCCGCCAAAACGATTCAGACGATCCGCGAAGTCGTCCGGCAAGTCGAAAACGTCTCTGCCAAACTGCGCCCAATCGTCCGCATCAGAGATTTCAACTTGAACGGCGTTGATTTTGAAATCAAATACTGGCTCGACGATTACACGAAATATAACGACACCGACGCGCTGATTCGCCAGCGCATCTGGTATGCGTTTCAGCGTGAGCAAATCGAATTTGCGACGGCGACGCAAATCGTTCACATCGAAAAAAAGCGGCACGAATCCATCTTTCTCGAAACGAACGGCGAAATCGTCGAACGATTGAGTGAGGTTTCCATCTTCGCGCCGCTCTCCGAAGAGGAAACGCACAAACTCGCCGAAAATTCGCAGGTCAGAGTGTTTGCGCCCGACGAAAGAATCGTTCGGCAAGGTCAGCACGGCAATTCGATGTTCGTCATCCATCGCGGTTCGGTAACGATTCAAACCAAGGAAGAAGGCGTTTCGACGGTTTTACGGACTTTGCGCGAAGGCGATTTTTTCGGCGAGATGGGTTTATTAACCGGCGAACCGCGCACGGCGACCGTTACCGCCGTCGAAGAAACCGAAGTGCTGGAAATCAACGATCTGTGTTTGAAGCCGATTCTCGAAGAAAATCCCGAACTCGTTACGATGCTCAGTCAAATCGTCGAAGAACGACGCACTTCGCTGGACAAACCGGAATCGGAGAGCGAAGAGCGAAAAATCATCGGCAGGGAAAGCGTCTTTGACTCGATCAAAAAGTTTTTCGGGTTAAAAGATTAAACATCTATTGCCAAGTTAGAAGTCTCGTCTTGACGCGAAAAAAAAGCGACTCGAAATTCTCGAATCGCTTTTCCCGCAAAAATTGAAATTAAAATTTAGTAAATCGTAAAACTGTACGAAATCGTTTTGGAAACCGAATAAGGAACGCCGTTGCGCTTCGGCGGTTCAAAGCGAATCGCCTTCGCCGCCGCGATTGCCTGTTCGGTCAAACCGTATGGCAGACCGCTGACCGGCGCGACGCTGCCGATTTGCCCGTTCGCCATAAATGTAACTTTCAGCGTCACCGTTCCCGTTACGTTGTTCGTGCGGGCGGCATCGGTGTAGCGCGGCTGCGGTTTCGAGAGAATGTTAATCGGAGTCGGCGGTCCGACGGCAACGACGGGCGGCGGCGGCGGCGGTCTTGGAATACCTTGATTGCCGCTGCCTCTGCCGTTACCGTTGCCGTCGCCGTTGCCGTTGCCGCTGCCCGAACCGTTGCCGTTGCCTTCGCCCGTTCCATTCCCGCCGCCGATGCCCGTTCCGATGCCGCCGCCGATGCCGCCGCCGCGACCGTTACCGTTGGATGGGTTCAGATTATCGGAGCCAGGCAAACCCGGACGTTCTTCCGTTCGTTCGCGTTTGATATTTCCTTTGGTTTCCATAATCACCGGAAACGCAGGATTTCTTAACTGCGGGATATTTACCGATGGCGGTGTGATTGGGTTTTCCGACTGCGAAACCAAACGCCCTTTGGAAGCCTTTTCAGGTTCTTCCTTTCCGCCGCCCCCGCCCCCGCCCGCGTCTTTATCATCTTTCGGTTTCGGCTGTTCTTCGATATCAACCGGAGTGCTTTCATCTACCAGAAAAACCGGATCGTTAGAATCAATTGCGCCCACTCCAAAATCTTTATTAAAAATTGAGATAACCACTGCGCTGATGCCGACTAGCACCATCAAAACCAGAGTGCCTAATAAAAGTCCCGCCCGCTGGCTGCCGTTTTTTTCCTCGATAACGGTGATGTGATAACCGCCGTCTTCGGATTTTCTGGCAGGATTTAAGTTCGGCTGAAAGTCATTTGCCTGCCGATTGCCGCCGCCGTTTGCGCCTGCCGCCGCCGCAAATATTTTCGTGGCGGGCGTGAAATCTTTTTCGACGGCTTTTTCAGGCGGCTTTTGATCGAGACTTTTCAGTTCTTCGAGGTCTGCAATATCCGCTGTATTAAAAGTCTGCGTTTTGTTGGAGGCGGTAAAAATTTTCGTTTCGCCGGTCGGCGGCGTTTCGATTTCCGGCACGAATTCGGCGGCGATTGGTTTGGCAATCGGTTCGTCGGAAATCGGTTCGACTGCCGAAGCGTCGGGGAAGTTTTCGTTTGCCGCCGCTTTATCGTTTCCGAGAACCGTCTGTCCGGCTGTTCCGGCGATAACGGTTTCGCCGCCGCTCACCGGATTCATCTCGAACGCCGTCAGCGGCTCGGCGCAGTTCGGACAAAACGCGAATTTTTCGGCGAAACTTTCCTCACACGCGGCGCAGTGTTTTACTATTTTTCCCATCTTTTTCAGCCTCTCGTAATCTCTACTTAAAATCTTTCCGTTGCGGGACAGATCAAGCTCTTTTTTATTATAACGTGATTTGCACAGATGTTAAGTTTCCAGGGAACCGGTTCGCTCGAACATCTTTCGGGATACAACATTGATAGATGCACCCGCTGTTTGACGCGATGCCTAATGCCATCTAAAATTTTCATTCGTGCATCGCCCTAATCGTCAACGGTCAAGCGGGCGGCGAAACCTTTTTGAATAACAACGAAAAGGAGTGAACCGGCAACTAAAAAGACGTAACGATTCACGATAGAAATTACAAACAATGAATACTGGAAATTACCTTAACAAATTAGCGGCGGCGACCTTTGCTTTATTTGCTTTCGCATCTTTTACGCTTGCCCAAACTGCTAAATCATCCGATCCGCGACCGGAAAAACTGCTGAACAATCTGAAAATTTTGATGTGGCAGAACGCGAGCAGCGATAAAGTCGCCGTCAAACTTCGCATTCACAGCGGCGCGGCGTTCGACACGCTCGGCAAAGAAGGCACGATGGCTTTATTAGCCGACGCGCTGTTTCCGAACGAAACGGTCAAAGAATTTTTCCGCGAAGATTTGAACGGCGGTTTGAGCGTCGAAAGCAATTACGATTATCTGCAAATCAACGCGGCGGGCAACGCCGACCAGATTTTGACGATTCTCGAAACCGTCGCCAACGCCGTTACCAAACCGACGCTCGACAAAGAAACGACCGCCAAAGTCAAAGCGGCGCGGCTCGAAAAGATTAAGGAACTGGAAAAAAATCCGGCTTACATCGCCGATCTCGCCGTCGCCAAACGGCTTTTCGGCGATTATCCATACGGCAGAAGCGCGGAAGGCACATCCGAATCGCTGGCAAAAATTGATTTTGCCGATCTGCTCCTCGCCAAACAAAGATTTTTGACCGCCGACAACGCGACCCTCGCCGTCAGCGGCAACATCAAATACGACTACGTTTTCAAAGCCGTCCGCCAGCTTTTCGGCGGTTGGGAGAAAGCCGACAAAAAAGTTCCCGCCACGTTTGCCCAGCCGTCTGTGCCGGATGCAAAAGAGGTTTCGATTGAAGTTTCTAATTCGCAATACGGTCTCCGACGTTCGGCGTTAAGCGTCGCCGGGCGAAACGACAAAGATTTTTATGCTACGAAAATTTTAACCGAAATTTGGCGCAAGCAATTCTGTTTAAATGATGAATCGTCTTTGGGGAAATCATCATATCAACCGTTTTTTCTGCGCGGCATCTACGTCATCGAAACAAAATTTCCTCTGAACAAACCTGTCGAATTGCCTGTCAATACTGGTGGTTGTTTGTTTATGCCTTACAAAGATGGCAAGTCCGTTTATCCGACGATTTCGCAGAGCGATTTTGAACAGGCGAAAAATAAAGTTGTCGCCGAGCTGAACCAAAAAAAGCAGTCTGTTGAGATGGTAGATTCATGGCTCGATGTTGATACTTATAAACTCACATCAATCAAAGATGAACTTCAAAAAGCCAATGCCACTTCGTTGGCAGACATTCAGCGGGTTTCTGAAAATTTACAGAAACAGCCGTTCGCCGTTGTCAAAACAGTGAAATTCGGTGAGGCGAAACAGTAATTTTTAAGTCGAAAACAAATGTCAAACGAAAGAACCACCGACGAATTGAAACACGCCAAAGCCGTGCGCGAAATGTTTTCGGGCATCGCCACGAAATACGATTTTCTGAATCATTTTCTGTCCGTCAATATTGATAAAAAATGGCGCAGACTCGTCGCTAAAAAATTACAAACCGTATTGGATGACGATAATGCGCTCGTGCTGGATGTCGCCTGCGGCACGGGCGATTTGTCGCTCGAACTGCAAAGAAACGCGGCGGCGAAAGTTATCGGCACGGATTTCTGCCGCCCGATGCTCAAAATCGCGTTCGATAAAAACGATAAATCGGCGACGAAAATTCCCTATCTCGAAGCCGACGGAATGAATCTCTCTTTCGCCGACGAAACCTTCGACGCTGTGACAATCGCCTTCGGACTGCGAAATTTTTCCAACTGGCAGAACGGGTTAATCGAGTTGCGGCGAATTCTAAAACCCGGCGGCAAACTCGCCATTTTA
>JAYVGL010000303.1:0-9462 GCA_043772175.1 Pyrinomonadaceae bacterium
CCAGCGTCTCGCTTGCGCCTGTTTCGCGTAATATGAAATGCTCGAATCGGCTTCGATTTCCGCTTGCGTCGCAAGGCGCGTCGGTAAAATCTTTCCGCCGCCGGAAACTTTGATCGTCCGCAAAACCGCTTCCGGGTTAATTTCCTGATCGAACGAAATAAACATCAGCGCATCGCGCCGCGTCACTTGATTGTTCGGAATCATCGTTTCGACTTTCGGCGGCGGTGTGGTGAACGTCCAGACGACATCTTTTGCCAGCGTCTGACCACTCGCCGATTTCGTTCCGGCGGGAACTTTCGCCGTAAAAATCGTCGCCATCGGCAAACGCTTCGCCGCGTCGAACATTAAAGTTTTCGTCCCCAACCAACGCCATTTTCCTTCGGTTTGCGGCGATAGTTGCACGGGAACGACCTGCGCGGCTTGCTCCTGTGAAGAAACGGCGACCATCGGCTGTGAGAATGTAACCGACAAATCCGGCGCGAGATTGACTTCGCCTTCGGGCGAAAAGCGGACGACTTCGAGCGTGTTTGATAAGTTCGGGCTCGGCGCGTTACGCTGTTCGCTCGACGGAAATTTGACGGGAATTTGTTTGCCGTTTTTCGGCGCGGGAAGCGTTCCCAACCGTTTCGCAAAATCGGTTTTATCGTCGGTCTCCGTCTTGATCGGCGGAATGCGTTTGAGCAAATTCGACGTTTCGTTTTCGGAGAGCGCGTCGGTTTTTGCCGGAAGTTGTTTCTCTCGCGTTTCCGCGCCCGCTTCGCCTTCGCTCAGGCGAAACTTCAAACCGTCCGGGATGTTCGTTATATCTGTCATACGAGTTTTGCCATTTATTTGCTGGGCGTTGGCTTCCAGCACAAGCCGATTGCCGATGGGCGCAATCAAGCCGAGATACACGGAAAAAATCAGAGCCAGAGAAATCAGTCGTTTCATATTTTTGTAAACTTCTTTCGCGCTAAAATTTGTTTGAGCCGACAAGTCGGGGAAAGGTTGCGCCGCGCTCGCTTATTTCGTCCGATAGCGTCGTAAAAAATAACTTTAAAGCATCGGACGTTTTGAGGAACGCGGCGTGAAATTTAATCTTGCAGACTTTATTCCGGCGATTGAAAAAAGCCTTCTAAAAGATTAAAGCGTAAGCAAAACTGCTTACGCTTTAATCTTTTAGAAGCTGTTCGCCGTGATTTTACTCGTCCGTCATCGCCGTCGAAATCGTTTCGCGCAGTTTGGCGGCGGAAGTCGTCGCCGGCTCCAGCGTTACATCCGCGACACCGCCGTAAACTTTTTTGCCGAACACGCCGTTCCAGGGCGGAATGACGATGGAAACCGCGCCGTTCGCTTTTGCCTGACACGCCAGACGCATCAACGGTCGGGCTTCTTCGCCTTGATTGTAGCCGAAGATTTTCATCTGTTTACGCTCGCGCGGCGCAACGTCGGAGAGTTTTTCCGCGCCGCCGAGTATGCCGACCCAGCAGGTTCCGCAGGCGGACGAGCGACACTCGACGGGAATCACGCCTTCGCCGCACCGGAAATCTCTCTCGACCCAATTTTTCGATTGATCCCGCGCCGCGCCCGAAGCGATTTCCTCGTCGTTCATCAACTTGAATTTCCCGCTGTCGGTGTCGTCAATATATCTGACCGTCCATTCCTTGTTAACAGTTTTCAAAAATCCCAGTATTCCCTGCGAATCGTCCTTGGCGCGTTGTTCGACGACTCTTTGCGGCGATTGATTCTTAGTTTGTTTATTAACCGAAACTGCGCCGGACGATTGTTTGAAGGCATCGAGACCGACCTGCACGAGCGTCATCAAACCGACTGTCGTAATAGCGACGGTTAAATTCTCGGTAGTTTTCGCGGCGGTCGCAGCGTTTTTGGCAACGGCGCGGATTTCAGCGGCTAAATCGCCCGTTTCGGTCGCAAAATTTTCGGCGTGTTTGACGATTGCGTCCTTAGTTTCCTTCCAAAAACGGTGTCCGTAAAGAAATCGGTGCGAAGAATCAATCTGAGTTTTCAGTTCGTAATCGCCCTGCATCACAAACTGCTGAATCGCTTTTTCCCGATTTTCCGCCGTTTGCAAGTAGCGGAACAACTCTAAAGGATAAAAGTGAAACCAAATCTGCGCCGCATCGCGGTCAACTTCGTGAATCTCCGTCGCAATGCTCGTCAAAACGCCGAGCCACTGCTTTTCGTTAAATCTGTTCAAGAAACTTTCAAATGTCGTCATAATTAAAATCGTGTTAGATGCTTTTTCCAATAAATCTTGGAACCATCATCATACCAATAGAAACCGTTCTCGCAAAACTCTAATGAGCGGCAATCGGAGAGTTTCCGCCTCGCCAAGCCTCGCGTTGAATCCGAAATACGCTTTCCGGCGAAACTTACCGTGTGAAGACAAACGAATCTATTTTCTTTGATAAATTGAAAGACTGCGCTGCGTTTCGACTGTAGATGCGGTTAGCAGACGGTTTGCGACGGAGATAATTTGCGCGAGATTTTATCGAGCGATTCTTCACCAAATAGAACAGGAGGGAAAGTATTGTGATGGAAGTATTAAAAACAACAGACGAAACGGAAAATCTTGAAACGACTAAACTCAGTTCGAGGCGTTCCTTCATCAAATTATCGAGTGCCGCCGCGTTGACGGCGTTCGCATTCGGCGCGTTAAATCCTGCGTCATTGCAGGCGAAAGACGTTTTTTCAGGTTTGCCGATTGACAATGACAAAGCAAAATCGGTTGATTTGGGCAAAGGCGACACGGGAGTTTTGAACTACGCCTACGCGCTCGAACAACTCGAAGCGGCGTTTTATTCGCAGGTCATTTCAACGCCTTATTCGGGAATGAACTCGGCGGAAAGACAGATTTTGACCGACATCCGCGACCACGAAATCGCGCACCGCGAATTATTCAAAACCGCCCTTGGCAAAAAAGCGATTCCGGGTTTGCAAGTCAATTTTACCAGCATCAATTTCGGCAGCCGCGACAGCGTTCTCGGCACGGCGAAAACTTTTGAAGATTTGGGCGTGTCAGCTTACAACGGCGCAGGACAGCTTTTGAAAGACGTTAATTTTCTGCTTTTGGCAGGAAAAATCGTTTCGGTCGAAGCCCGCCACGCGGCGACGATCCGCGATTTGATTTCGCCGATGTCCGCCTCATTTGCGGGCGACGATGCCGTTGACGCGAACGGTTTGGATAAAGCCAGAATGCCGTCGGAAGTATTAGCCGCCGTCACGCCGTTCATCAAAACGCCGGTAACTGCGAAAAAATTATCGCAACCGAAAAGATAATCAGATTGAGGAGAAAAAATGAACATTATAAAATCACTTTTAGAAACCATCGAACCTGACATCATCAGAGATATGACGGCGCGGCGCGAACCGATTGAGAAAGCCAAGGCGATGACCGCCGGAATGGGAACGGCAATCGTCTCCGTCGGCGCACTCGCGGGCGCGGCTTTCGGCAAAGATGACAAACTGCCGGGAAAAATCGCCGACGTTTTGAATTTCGCGCTGACGCTCGAATATCTGGAAGACGAATACTATCGCACCGCGCTCGGCTCAAGCGGCTTGATTCCGCGCAATACGCAAGCGATTTTTTCGCAAATCAGCAAGCACGAAACGGCGCACGTCGCGCTTCTGAAATCTGTTTTAGGCGGCAAAGCTGTTGCTAAACCGACTTTCGACTTTACGGCGGGCGGCGCGTTCGGCGACGTTTTTAGGAATTACCAGACCTTTCTTGCCGTCTCGCAAGCGTTTGAAGACACCGGAGTTCGCGCTTACAAGGGTCAAGCAGGAAATTTGCAGGACAACGCGAAAATTTTGACGGTCGCATTGCAAATTCATTCGGTCGAAGCTCGCCACGCAGCGGAAGTGCGCCGTCTGCGCGATGAAAAAGGCTGGATTTCCAGCAATTCACGCGGAACTCTGCCCGCGCCGACGCAGGCGGTTTACAGCGGAGAGGACAACACGACACAGGGCGGCGCAAATCTCAACGGTCTCGCCGGACTCTCAAACGACGCGATCACCGAAGCGTTTGACGAGCCGCTGTCGAAGGAACAAGTGCTGGCAATTGCCGGGTTATTTATCAAAAAATAGTTTGATAAACTTCGTTTCGCAGGTAAATCCGATTTGCCTGCGAAATTTTTTTGGGTTAAAGTTAACCCCAGTTAAAAATTTTTAACCACAGTTCATTATTTATAATGATTAAAAACGCGCCGAAAAAGTTAACCGTTTCCAAAGAAGATTATTTGAAAGCGATCTGGAGTTTGTCGGAACGCCGCGCCGAAGATAAACCGGAAGCCGGAACCAAGGATTTGGCGGAGATGCTCGCCGTCAGTCCGCCCGCCGTCTCGCGGATGCTCAAACAGATGGAAAGTCAATCGCTTGTCTCGCACACGCCTTACTACGGCGTTCGGCTAACGGAGAAAGGGCGCGAGGTCGCCGTCAAAGTCGTGCGCCGTCATCGCCTGCTCGAACTGTTTTTGTGGAAAGTTTTGAAATACGACGAAAATGCGGTTCACGACGAAGCGGAGCGATTGGAACATCACATTTCCGATGAATTTGAAATGAAGATTGACGCGCTTTTAGGATTCCCCAAAAGCTGTCCGCACGGCAGCCCGATTCCGAGCCGCGAAGGTATTTTTTAGATTTACAAAACGGACGATTTAACAGACAGAACTTTGTATGGACAGCAATTCGACCGAAACGACTCAAATGAACGGCTGGCGCAGACAATCGCCGGAGCCGAGTCTGCCCGAAGCCAACGCTTCTTTATCCGTCCCGAAAGGTGCGGGCTTCTGGCGCAAAATGCTGGCTTTTTCCGGTCCCGGTTATTTGATCGCGGTCGGTTATATGGACCCCGGAAATTGGGCGACCGATCTGGCGGGCGGCTCGCGTTTCGGCTACACGCTTTTGTCCGTGATTATGATTTCCAATTTGATGGCGATCCTTCTGCAAAGTCTCGCGCTTCGTCTGGGAATCGTCACGGGACGCGATTTGGCGCAGGCGTGCCGCGATCATTTTTCGCCGAAAGTTTCGTTCGCGCTGTGGATTTTGTGCGAAGTCGCCATTATCGCCTGCGATTTAGCGGAAGTTATCGGCTCGGCGATTGCGCTGAATTTATTGTTCGGCATTCCGCTGATTTACGGCGTTTTGCTGACGGCGTTCGACGTGATGATTCTTTTAATGCTGCAAAATCGCGGCTTTCGATGGCTCGAAGCCGTCGTTATCACGCTCGTCGCCACGGTCGGCGTTTGTTTTCTGGCGGAAATAATTTTCTCGCGCCCGGACATCGGCGGCATCCTGCGCGGTTTCGTGCCGTCGGTGCAAATCATCACGAACCCGGAGATGCTCTACATCGCCGTCGGAATTTTAGGCGCGACCGTGATGCCGCATAATCTTTACCTGCATTCGTCCATCGTGCAGACGCGCCGTTACGAACGCACTCCGTCGGGAAAGCGTGAAGCGATCAAATTTGCGACGCTCGATTCGACTTTCGCGCTCGTCTTCGCGCTGTTCATCAACGCCGCGATTTTGATCGTCGCTGCCGCGACCTTTCACACGAGCGGCAACACGGAAGTCGCCGAAATCGGCGATGCTTACCAATTACTTTCACCGTTGCTCGGAGTTTCCGGCGCAAGCACTTTGTTTGCGGTCGCCCTGCTCGCCTCCGGTCAAAACTCGACTTTGACGGGAACGCTCGCCGGACAAATCGTGATGGAAGGATTTTTAAATATTCGCATTCGTCCGTGGCTTCGGCGTTTGATCACGCGCTTGATTGCGATTGTGCCGGCGGTCATCGTGACGTTTTTCTACGGCGCGTCGGGAACGACGAAACTTTTGATTCTCAGCCAGGTCGTGCTGAGTCTGCAACTGAGTTTCGCGGTTTTCCCGCTCGTGATGTTTACCAGCGACAAACTAAAAATGGGCGAATTCGTCAACCCTTTGTGGCGCAAAATTCTCAGCTACGCCGTCGCCGTCGTCATCGCTGCACTGAACATCTGGTTGCTGACACAGGTTTTCGGCGAGTGGCTGATAACTTAAAGAATGGCTTGCTAATTTTCGGACAAAGCCTTTTGAAGTTTTATCCGTTTGAAGTTTTATCCGAATGAAAACAAGACCAAGTTCAGTCAGGAACGCGATTCGCCCGAAGTACGCTTGACAAACATTTTCTCGTATTGTAAATTCTAAAGTTTCGGACAAACAAGTCTGACGCAAACAGTGAACGAGAGTCCACATATTTGCTTGAAAGCGAAGGCATTTGAAATATCAAGTGTCGAACAATTATTGTGGCGTAAAACTAAACGCCGCGGGTTTTGAGAAAGAAACGCTCCAGCGTTTAGGGCAAATCAATCAAACAATTGTTTTGCTAATCTAAATAAAAAGCCACGCCACAGAAAAGTTGAAAAGGGAACACGACGCGCTTTTGTAAAATTTCCCCGAAAAGTTTATACAGTTAATTTTATTTGTTAGTAACCGCTTGCGCTGACTGCCGGAAGAATTTCGGTAAGACGCAGGTCAGAGGTTACCGTCGTTTTTAGTCTTAGTAAAAGCCGACGCAAATCGGAGACGAAAGAAATTATGCCGACAATCAATCAACTTGTTCGCAAAGGTCGCCAAGCAGTCAAATACAAAACGGCGAGTCCGGCACTACAGGGAAGCCCGCAAAAGCGTGGTGTCTGCACCCGCGTTTACACCCAAACGCCGAAAAAACCGAACTCGGCACTGCGAAAGGTGGCGCGTGTGCGCTTGACTAACCAGATCGAAGTTACAACCTACATTCCGGGCATCGGACACAATTTGCAGGAACATTCGATTGTGTTGATTCGCGGCGGTCGCGTAAAAGATTTGCCGGGCGTTCGTTATCACGTCGTTCGCGGAACGCTCGATTCGAGCGGTGTCGCCAATCGCAATCAGGCACGTTCCAAATACGGCGCAAAACGCCCGAAAGGAGCCGCACCCGTTAAAGGTAAAAAATAAATTACCCCGATTTCACATTTGAAATTTGGGATTTGAAATTTTAAGTTATGCCAAGAAGAAGAGTTGCAGGAAAAAGAGAAGTTTTACCCGATCCGGTTTACAACAGTATAATGGTGACGAAATTCATCAACGGTATTATGTTGACGGGGAAAAAATCAATCGCCGAAGGTATCTTCTACGGCGCGATGACCAAAGTTGCCGACAAATCCGGTGAAGAAGCGTTGAAGGTGTTCAAGAAAGCAATTGACAATGTCGCTCCGGCTCTGGAAGTTAAATCGAGACGTATCGGCGGTGCAACTTATCAAGTCCCGCTCGAAGTCAGCCGCGACCGACGTAGCACTCTAGCAATTCGTTGGATTGTGACCAACGCCCGCAAACGCGGCGAGAAGACGATGGAAGACCGTTTGGTCGGCGAACTTTTGGACGCGACCAATAATCGCGGCAACGCCGTTAAGAAACGCGACGAAGTTCATCGGATGGCGGACGCGAACAAGGCTTTCGCACATTATAGATTCTAGTGAAAAGTATTTCGTGAATAGTGAAAGGCAATAACATCTCACGTTTAACGATAAACGATTTACCAAAATGGCAAACATAAGTTTAGACAAATACAGAAACATCGGCATTATGGCGCACATTGACGCGGGTAAAACCACGACGACTGAACGTGTGCTTTTCTACACCGGCGTTTCCCACAAAATCGGCGAAGTTCACGAAGGAACGGCGACGATGGACTGGATGGAGCAGGAACAGGAGCGCGGAATTACGATTACCTCCGCCGCAACGACTTGTTACTGGACTCGTGCCGGTGTCGAGCATCGAATTAATATTATTGATACGCCGGGTCACGTTGATTTTACGATGGAAGTCGAACGCAGTTTGCGCGTTCTCGACGGTGCGGTTGCCGTGTTTGACGGCGTTGCCGGAGTCGAGCCGCAATCGGAAACAGTTTGGCGACAAGCCGATAAATACGGCGTTCCGAGAATCTGTTTTATTAATAAATTAGACCGCGCCGGTGCATCGTTCGACCGTTCGTTTCAATCAATTATTGATCGTTTAGGTGCAAATGCAGTCGCTATCCAAATTCCGATTGGACTAGAAGAAAAGTTGAAAGGCGTTGTTGACCTTATCACGATGAGGGCGTTGATTTGGAATGACGAAACCAAAGGCGCGGAATACGAAACAACCGAAATTCCCGCCGATTTAGTTGATGCAGCCAAAGAAGCCCGCGAAAAGTTAGTCGAAGCTGTTTCGAGTATTGACGACGATTTGATGGAGAAATACTTGGAAGGCACGGAAATTTCGGAAGCTGAAATTCGCAAAGCCCTTCGCAAAGGAACGCTCGAAATGAAAATCGTTCCGGTCGTAACCGGTTCAGCTTTCAAAAACAAAGGTGTTCAGACTCTGCTTGATGCGGTGGTTGATTTTCTTCCGAGTCCGCTCGATGTTCCGCCGATTGAAGGCATCAACCCGAAAACACAGGAAACCGAGTTGCGTGAAGCTAGTGCGACCGCACCGTTTTCAGGGTTAGTTTTCAAGTTGATGGCGGATAAACATCTGGGACAACTCTCCTTCGTTCGCATTTACAGCGGCACGATCACCGCCGGTTCTTACGTTTACAACACGATCAAAAATCAGAAAGAGCGCGTCGGTCGCCTGATGTTAATGCACGCCAACAAGCGCGAAGACATCGAATCGGCATCAGCGGGCGAAATCGTCGCCATTGGCGGTATGAAAAACGTCACGACGGGCGATACGGTCTCCGACGAGAATAAACAAATCATTCTCGAATCAATGGAATTCCCTGATCCGGTCGTTCGCGTAGCCGTCGAGCCGAAAACTCGTCAGGATCAAGACAAAATGGGCATCGCCCTTAATCGTCTGGCACAGGAAGATCCGAGTTTCCGCGTTAACAGCGATCACGAGACCGGACAGACGATTATCGCCGGAATGGGCGAACTGCATCTAGAAATCATCGTTGATCGAATGAAGCGTGAGTTCGGTGTCGAAGCTAATGTTGGTAAACCGCAAGTGGCTTATCGTGAAACGATTACGGGCAGCGCACCCGGCAAAGAAATTTATAAAAAACAATCGGGCGGTCGCGGTAAATTCGGTCACGTCGAACTCGAAATTGAACCGGCTCCGGGTGAAGGCTTTGTTTTTGAAGATAAAATTACCGGCGGTTCAATCCCGCGTCAGTTTATTAAACCGACGATGGAAGGCGTTCGAGACGCGATGAAACGCGGTTATTTGGCGGGTTATGAACTGGTAGATATTCGCGTGAAATTGCTTTTCGGTTCTTACCACGAAGTTGACTCGGACGAAATTTCATTCAACTTAGCCGGTTCATTCGCTTTTCAGGATGCGGTCAAAAAAGCCAAGCCTGTGTTGCTTGAACCAATTATGAAAATCGAAGTCGTTACGCCGGATGAATATATGGGCGCAGTCAACGGAGACTTGAATCGTCGTCGCGGACAAATCGAAAAAATGGAA